>JBJTRD010000184.1:0-7281 GCA_046075945.1 Flavobacteriales bacterium | reverse complement strand
TTTCACAATGTGTTGTTGCTCCTCCTAGCGTTTCGTTGTCAATGTCTTCTCCAATGGCCGCTTTTACCAAATAACTTCCTGCAAGAAAAATACTGCCCGTTTTATCAACGATCAGTGCTTCATCGCTCATAATGGGCAAATAGGCTCCACCGGCAACGCAGCTTCCCATAATTGCCGCGTATTGCGGAATACCCATGCTACTCATTTTTGCGTTGTTGCGAAAAATTCTACCGAAATGCTCTTTGTCTGGAAAAATTTCATCTTGCATGGGCAGGTACACGCCTGCACTATCGACCAGGTAGATAATAGGCAATCGGTTTTCCATGGCTATTTCCTGCGCACGCAAATTCTTTTTGCCCGTCATCGGAAACCAGGCTCCGGCTTTAACTGTTGCGTCGTTGGCAACAACAATGCACTGCTTTTTGCGCACATATCCAATCACAACGACAACCCCTGCAGCGGGGCAACCGCCGTGCTCTTTGTACATCTCGTCGGCGGCAAATGCACCGATTTCTATGCGGGGAGCGTCGACATCGAGCAGGTAGTCGATGCGTTCGCGCGCGGTCATTTTACCTTTCTCGTGCTCTTTTGCTATGCGCGATTTTCCTCCGCCTTCATACACCTTGTCGAGCTTGCGTTGCAAGACTCCTACAAGTTGCATCATTTTATCTTCGTTCTTATTGAATTCAAGATTGTGGGCCATTGTCATTGAATGGGTGAGCTGCGAAGATAATTAGACCTGCCGCATTTAGCATGCGAATGAATGGGCGTTCAATGGAAAGTCCCCGAGGAATCCGCCGTTAATCGGTTTAGCTCCTCCAGTTCTTCGCGTCGAAGGTCGCGCCACTTGCCAACGGGAGTGTCGAGTTGAATATTCATAATTCGAATACGCTGTAGGCGGGTAACTTCGAAACCAAGGTATTCGCACATGCGCCGAATCTGGCGGTTGAGCCCTTGTGTGAGGATTATTCGAAAGGTGCATCGCCCGATTTTTTCAACGGAGCAAGGCCGAGTCACGGTATCCAGAATGGGAATGCCCGATGACATGCGTTTTATGAAATCGTCGTTAATAGGTTTATTCACGGAAACGATGTATTCTTTTTCGTGATTGTTGCGAGCGCGCAGAATTTTGTTTACGATATCTCCGTCGCTTGTGAGTAATATGAGGCCTTCACTCGCCTTGTCAAGTCGACCAACCGGGAAAATTCGTTTCGGATGGTTGACGAAATCGACGATGTTATTTTTTTCTCCTCGCACGTTGGTGGTGCAAACGATACCAACCGGTTTGTTGAGCGCTATGTATACATGTTGTTCACCGGAAGGCCGAATGGGTTTCCCGTCAACGCGTATGTCATCCCCTTCTTTTACTTTGGTGCCCATCTCGGGCACCCGGCCGTTGATGGTAACACGTCCTTCTTCTATGAGCACATCCGCTGCACGACGCGAGCAGAAACCAACTTCTGAAAGGTATTTATTGATGCGTGTTTCCAAGGGTTGCATTCAAATTCTGTTGCGATGCCTTTTACATGGCAAAGCACATGAATTTTAAGCGGAAATCAAACTAATTCTGTTTCGAATTTCTTCTATTGATTCCAGGAGGCCAATAATCCCCCCGGTTTAACCAGTTTAGCAATTGATTTGTAAGAAACGAAAACACTCGGCGAACCGGCAACGTAAGGACCAATCTCATAGGGATAAAACGTGAATAATAATCCGCCGGGCTGTATGGCGAAATTTCGATTGAGTGGGAAATTACCCGGTTCGAAATCCCATTCTTCTGATCCATTTTCTTTCGTAAAGTTGGCCTCTGCAATTCGGTTTAATTCTTTTTCGAAACCAGGATTGAGAAGTTCCTCAAGCTGAATAATATTGCCCGTGCGCAAATCAAAGTTGGTGTATGTGATGCCATGGTCGGAATGCGCTGCGCCGAAGCTGTACCAGTCGGAATAATTGCTGATACAAATTATATTGTTTTCATTGGTTACTACATCGTATGAAATTTCAGCATTGAAGCCTTCTTCCGGTGAGTCGATGTTGACGATTTTCATCAATTGATCGAGTGTGTTGATTTTTTCAGTGGTGTAGCTCGATCCTGAATTATTGGAGATAAGTGCTGTATTTATTTTACCGGAAACTTCCGGTGAAGGCGTGTTGACAGTGAGAAAGTGTACATTGAGTGTTGTGCAACCGTCTTCCGAACCATTCATATCCATGTCTTTCGAGGCGAGCTTACAATTTTTTGCGCTGCGGTCTTCGAAAGTTATTTGGGCAAATCCTTCCGTAATTTCTGAGAGTGTTAGTGGGAGTGTTTTGCTCTTGTTGGCGTTTTTCCAAGTGCCTGAAAAGCCTCCCTTTGCAGGAATAATGCCTTCAAGAGTACCTGTAACGTTTCCATTGCCGTATTCATTGATTTCAAAACTACCATCTTTTTTTATAGACCCTTCCAGCGCAATAGGGACGCCGATTTTGGAGTAATAATAGGAGCCGGATATCTTCTCGTTGCTTCGGGATAGGTTGATAACAATTGGCAAATCGCCGATAGTTCCGGAAAATTTTTTAAAGAATGAAGCGGGCAGTGTGTCGGAAATTGCGGTCAAAGAAGTTGGGTTGTCACCTGAGCCTGCAGATTCGGAAGCATTTGAAGAAGCTGAACCGCAAGAGATCATTAAAATGGTCGCCAGGAAGAAGAAAAGTACGTGTTTCATTGGTGTAGTATGGATTGCGCTAATGTAGGCCATCATTTAATCCAAACGAATATTTTATGAACGGATACCGGATAAAATGAAAAAGCCCGGAGTCATTGTCCGGGCTTATTCCTAGCAGTTTTTAGTTTGTCGTTTTAAGCTCTGAAAATCAAGCGGCAAGGCACGGTGGCAAAACATTGTTGCGGCGAGCCTGCAATAGCAGTTGATTGTATGTATGTTGCAGTTGTTGGTGATAGTTCGGGAACATGGCCTTCACGCGCGACATTTTTAATTGCATGTCAGCAAGCGTGTTTATCAAATCGGCGACCTGGGTCAATTGTGCATTTTTTTTATTGTTGGTTGTCATTGCAAGGTTTTTTAAAGAGTTATGGTCATTGAACGGGAGCGGTGATGTAAAGGTTACGTTTTGGGGATAGGTGATAGGTAATAGGTATTAGGCAATGGGAGTTGAGAGCAGATGCGGATTGCTGATGTGTGAACGATGCCCTATGTCGGACAACTTTACCTATTCTTTCAAATGGCTACATGAGTTGAAATTTGGACGGCGGTGTCGATAGAATATGGTGGGCAATACAAGGCCGGTTTGAGGTAAACTTACTATTGAATGATGCCCCAGCAGGGGCGATATAACAGGGAAGAATTGATATGAATTTAAAATCATTATGCACCGCTTCACCCAAACCATTTCTCTAAAACCTCTGCCTTGTGATTGCGCACGTGTTCTAAAAAGGCTGTCGCAACGGGCGTATGCTTCTTCTCTCGGTGCCACACCAGACGCCACGTTGTTTTTAGTGGCAATCCCTTCATTGGTATAATCTTCAATCGGCCATCAGCTATCTCATGGCGGATACCTATCATGGGTAGAATGGAAACTCCCAACCCGGCTATCACAGCTTGTTTAACAGCTTCGTTGGAGGTGAGCTGTATCTTTCGAAATACCTTGATGTCATTGCTTTCCAAAAATTGATTCATTGCTCGGTTTGTAGCTGAACCGTCTTCACGAAATATAAGAGTCAATTTTCGCAACAAGTCATGCTGGTTGCGTGAACGTGGAATATGCATTTCACTTGATATTGCGAGATAAAGCTCATTTCGCATGAGGTCTTCTGAGTGAAGCACTGCATTTTTTGGCGCGGTCGAAACCAGCGCAAAATCGATTTCATTCTCTCGCAAATGACCAAGCACTCCTTGATTGTTAGATACATCGAGATTTAATTCAATATCCTGGTGTTTGGCAAGAAAGGATGATAAGAAATAAGGTATAACATATTTTCCGGTTGATACAGCTGAAATACGCAGGCGTCCGCTGAGTTTTCCCTGCTGTGCTTTGGTTTTTTGACTAATTCCTTGCGCTTCTTGAATTAGGTTTTCGGCAGCTTGGGCTATGTCGCGCCCAAAGGGCGTAATGTGCAAGCGTTTCCGAATGGTCTCCGTTAGCGGTACATCGAAATGTTGCTGTAAGTTTTTGAGTTGAATCGACACCGCCGGTTGAGATAAATCCAAGGCCTCTGCAGCTTTGCTGATGCTACCCGATTTTACCACCTGGGTGAAAATGCGTAGTTGATTGAGTGTGTAGTTCATAAAAATATTTTATGATATGAGTTGTAAATATAAATAATTTAAACATATGACGTCCATCATTTTTGCATTCAAAATCAATACATGAAACAAAAAGTAACGATAGCTAAGGGTGACGGCATTGGACCCGAAATCATGGAGGCTACGCTGCGCATTTTGGCTGCGGCGGGTGCCCAAATCGAAACAGAAGAAATTGAAGTAGGCGAGAAAGTTTACCTGTCGGGCAATACAGCGGGTATTGCAGCCGAATCATGGGAGGTGATTCGCCGCAACAAAGTGTTTCTCAAAGCGCCAATTACAACACCGCAAGGAGGAGGTTACAAGAGCCTAAACGTAACCACGCGAAAGTTCTTAGGGTTGTACTCCAATGTGCGCCCATGCCTGAGTCTGTATCCTTTTGTAGCGACCAAGCATCCGAGCATGGACATCGTGATTGTTCGCGAAAACGAAGAAGATTTATATGCAGGTATCGAACACCAGCAAACTGATGAGGTTATTCAATGTCTTAAACTGATAAGTCGTCCGGGCTGCGAGAAGATTGTGCGCTATGCCTTTGAATATGCTCGTGTGAACGGTCGTAAGAAAGTAACGTGTTTCACCAAGGATAACATCATGAAGCAAACCGACGGGTTGTTTCATCAGGTGTTTGATGAGATTGCGAAGGAATATCCTGATATCGAAAACGAGCACTGGATAATCGATATCGGTGCTGCGAAAATGGCCGACACACCGGAGGCGTTTGATGTGATCGTAACGCTCAACCTATATGGTGATGTGTTGTCTGACATATCTGCTCAAATAGCCGGTTCGGTTGGTTTGGCCGGTTCGGCCAACATAGGAGAGGAATGCGCGATGTTCGAGGCCATTCATGGTTCGGCACCACGTCGGGCCGGTCAAGATGTAGCTAATCCTTCCGGACTTTTGCAAGGAGCTATTATGATGCTTTGCCACATTGGTCAAACTGAAGTGGCCGAAAAGATTCAAAACGCATGGTTGCGTACAATTGAAGATGGCGTTCATACTTATGATATTTTCAAGGAGGGGGTGAGTTCGCGTAAAGTTGGAACGAAGGAGTTCGCACAAGCGGTTATTGCAAATCTTGGCAAACAGCCTCTGCGATTGAAGCCCGTAACCTATGCGAAGGGTGCTCAATTGAACTTGCCTAAATACAAGCGTAAGTCGGCCGGTAAGAAGGAGTTGGTTGGAGTGGATGTGTTCGTGCACTGGAGTGGGGAAGAAGCCGATCAGTTGGCGGATAAGTTAAAGGTTCTCAATAATGATAGCGTTAAGCTTTCCATGATTACAAATCGTGGAATCAAGGTTTGGCCACAGGGTTTCAAGGAAACATTTTGCACTGACCACTGGCGCTGTCGTTTCAAACCTGAAGAAGGCAAGACCATTTCGAATGAAGAAGTAATTAATTTATTACAAAAGGCATTCAGCAATGGTATTGATGCCATTAAAACAGAGAATCTATATGCTTTCGATGGCAAAGCCGCTTATTCACTTGGTCAAGGACAATAAATAGCAAGCACATGCAAGAGACAACAGAATCGATACACGTGAAGCTCGCTGATGGCGTTTTCTACAGTGGCGATGCGGCAACTATCATACGCGGAATGATAGACGTGAAAGTAAAGTTTCATGAAGATAAAATCAGTCGGCTGAGTAACATGGAGGAGATTAAAATGCGTGAGCAGCGCATAAAGGAACTTCAGCGTATGCAGTCGAAAATTCAAGATTGGTTGAAGTCGCATGGCGACCAAACGAGTCTTGAGTTAACGCTTTCGGTTGGTTAAGGTTAATAAGAGTCACAGTTGCGTACTCAACCGAGCGCAATGTAAAAGAGCCGCTAACGAGCGGCTCTTTGTGTATTTTATAAAGCCTCGACTGCGCTCGGCTAACTGAGATTCTTGGGCTATTGCACGACAATCGTCTTTGATTCACGAGCGCCTTCCTGGCGAAGAACGACCTGATAGGTTCCGCTTTGGAGTGCTTGATCGATGGTGATGCGATTACCGTTTTGTGTGGCTGTTTTCCCAACGATAAACGACGCAACCAAGCTTCCTTTTGCGTCGATGATATCGAGTGTAGCTCCGGGCTTCACTTCCAGGCTGTGCAGCTGGATGTTGATGAGGTTGCTGCGCAATGGGTTCGGAAATACATCCCATGAGGTATTCGCTGAAGTTGTTGTTTCTTGTGCGGGTATGCAGCTTCCACCGATGCAGCTTCCATCGTTGAAAGTTGCTTGCGGATTGAAGTTACTTGCTTTGCTATCGGTGCAGCCAAATACATCGCAGTTGCGTGTGTTGAAGGTGAGCGCCTCTTTACGCCAAGTGCTGCCATCGGCATCGCGGCCTTGCAAATTCAGTGTGCCATTAATTTCACCGGTAGAGGTGAATTGTCCGATGAGGACCAGCCCTTGCGAATTGGGTGCACATTTTTCGTCGGTAGGAATAAGGAACCATCCGCCATTGTTTGCGCTAATGGCTCCGCCCTGATCGAATGATGAGAAGTCGACCCCCAAGTCCCACATGGTGTTTCCATCGTTGCTATCGTAGCCAACCGTTATCCAGGAGTCATAGCTCACACCTGCATCGGCCTGGAGTGCTGCAGCAGAAATTCCTGCGGCACTGGCTCCTGCATAGGCGTTCTGATAAAATGGAGCGCTCGATTCGATACGAAGCGGATGAGTAGCATCGCCATAGACCACCTGTAATGAATGCTGCGTGGATGGGAGTTGCGCATATACTCGGTACGTATGGCCCGGAACAGAAGAAGCCGAATGATTCACTTCTTGAACTACCAAGCGCACGTCGGAAGCTTGAGCAATGGATACTACTGCAAATGCTGCAGCTGCAAGTAGATTTTTCTTCATGATTAATTTCGAATGGATTTTCTAAATAAACGTTCCACAAGAATAGCAGTTTTTTTTATTCCATTCTCCAAACAAACAAGAAAAAGCTGTGCTCTTATCAACTTCGCTCCTACCTATTGT
>JBJTRD010000183.1:0-3021 GCA_046075945.1 Flavobacteriales bacterium | reverse complement strand
GCGCACCGTGCAACAGACTATGAAAATGCATCATCAAGTTCTCGCAGGAAGGCTGCACATCGAGTAGTATAACTTTTTCAAAATTGTCGGGTAAAAAGCTGTCTTTCGAATAGGGCGCCTCCTTGTGCAGCACCAAGGCATGGTCGAACTGGGATATAATATGACGCACCGTGATGTCCTTGATTCTTCCAAAATCAACCACAAGACCAAGTTCAGGGTGATTGGGCTGGTCATTTATGGGGCCTGCCACCGTGACGTGCAACCGATAGGTATGGCCATGAATATTCTTGCATGGACCATCGTACCCGTAAAGCGCGTGGGCCATATCGAACGTAAAAACCTTGGTAACACGAACAACCATACTTCACTATTTAGGACGCCAAAGCTAGTTGATTCTTAAGGATTCAAAATAAGTCGGCCTCCTATAAAAGCATTTGAGATCCTGCAAAGGACTCCAAAACCAATTTCATGAACCATAAAAATATTTTTATCAACAACATTTACGGTTTCGACTTAAAATATAGGCAACCAACAACAACCACAAAATCAATCAATAACAAACAAATAGGCGATGAATATTGAATTTCAGCCGCCCAAACGATTTTTCATAAAAAAAGTTTCATTCCTTCAATAATTTGATTATCTTTGTCGGCCTTAAAACAAAATTCGTATTAAAAAAATCAGATTTCATCCGAGAAAAATACGGGTATTGTTACTTAAAAATTTTACATTACTAAATAACTTCTCAATTTCTAAAATCAATCACTTCAAAGTCAAATTAATCAAACTTTTATCTTTCATGAAACAACTCAACAACTTTAGCTGGAAGCCCATCGCACTGGTGGCCTTCCTCTGCCTGTTTGGTCGAGACATGCTGGCGCAAGACGACGCCATCCTGTCCACGGACCAACCAGTTTATGTGGCCGGAACGACGGTTACCTTCAATGGTAGCGGTTTCAATTCCGGTGAAATTATTACCATCGAAGTAGATCGTATCGAATCGGATGGTGATACTATATCAACTATAACCGCTCCTATCGAAACGGTTGCAAACGACAACGGTGAATTTGTCGCCGAATGGCAAGTTCCGGTTGAAGAGAGTCAGTATGATGCCGAGCTGATGGCCACTGCCAAAGGAGCTGAGTCCGATCGTTCGGCTCAAATCCAGTTCTCGGGTAACATCAAAGTGGATTTCCGTCAAAGCGCCAATAATGACGCTGGCTACGGACCCAATCAGATTCACTGGATTAGTTCGATACTGCAGCAGTCTAATTCCAGCTACGCAGAGGGAATGTCTGCTTTGCAGCGTGTTGTTCTCGCGAATATTGATGCTACTACAGATAATATTCATACGCTTCAGTTTGGCCACCAGTTTTCGAAGGGTGGGCACAAAGCATACGACTTCCTAACAGGAAATGCTTACGATGCATTGACCGGATGGAATGTTGCATACCAAAATGCTAATGGCATTGCAGCGGAAACAATCATTGGTGAGTACCAGTGTTACGAAGAGCTTGGTCCACCTGCCGGATTGGTTAACTTGTGTAACAGCTTACACACCATCACTTCCGATAATTTGGCCAGTGCAGATGAACATGTTTACGATGTTGAGCTTCCTAACGATCCATTTCCCGGTGTTCAACAACGTATCAATGCATACGAAGCAATTTATGGTAACCGATACATGCGTATTTATGGTGACCAACCTATTACCAATGCCTATTTTGAGCGTGTAGTTCACTCCGATGATGATTTGGGTGATTCTTATGTGAATTACAACTTGGTTGTAGTTTCCTCTTCTACTTCATTGATTTTTGAACTTGCGGGTCACCTTGCCATTGGTGGTGTAAGCCCAACAGATAATCAAGGTGTCAACTGGGGCCTCGACCAAGGTGCAGGAAGCATCAATGGTGGTCCTTATCACTTCAAACTTTACGGTTTGGGAGGATCTCCTGTAGCCGATGTAAATGTTTACGATTTAGAAGAATATGTATCATTGGGTGCACAGGACAATCAGATCAAAGCAGGTGACGTCATTCCACTTACGTGCGAATGTGAAATAGCTGGTGCAAGCGGAACCGTTTGTCCGAATTCTACCCATGAGTACTGCGCTCCGGCAGGCACTGTGAACAGTGTTTGGAGCATTTCCGGTAACGGAACAATCGTTGGCAGCGGCAACTGCATCCAGGTGATGGCAGGTATTAGCTGCGGCGCTTCTTATACATTGACGCTTACCTCTACCAACGAACAAGGCTGTGTTACAGAATGCTCGCTTACAGTAGCTGTTGAAGATACAACGGCACCTGTTGTAAGCGCTAGCGGATCGGTTGCAAACGGAGCAGATTTGGGTGCTAACCCAACGGCTGCTGCAATTGAAGCCGCTCTTGGTTCTGCAACAGCTTCTGATAATTGTTACAGCAACCCATCGGTAACGGTAGCAACAGGAACAGTGGTAATTAACGGATGTAACCGTTCACAATCACGTTCCTTCTCATCAAGCGACGTATGTGGTAACACTACTACTGAAATCCGCACGGTGACCTGGTTGGTGGATGTAACAGCACCGGTAATCACGTACAACTGTGACAGCAACAGCGGTGTAAACACCGACCTCGGATGTAATCCAACAGACACTCAGATTGAAGAAGCACTTTGCACATACACTGTCACCGACGATTGTGACGAGGAAGTAGAAATTATTGTAACCAATGATACCATTCCGGGTCCTGGTTGCACCTTCACGATTACGCGTGGTGTAGTAGCAACTGATCGTTATGGAAACACAACAGCGGCTTCACGCGGTGTTACTTACAAAATCGACCTCGATGCACCTGCACTGGTGGCCTCAGGTTCTGTTGAAGATGGTGCTAACTTGGGCGCTAACCCATCGGCTGATGAAATCGACGCCGCTTTGGGAACTGCATCTGCGTTTGATGTTTGCGATGGTGATTTACCTGTGAGCACAATAGATGGTGACGTGCTTATTGATGGCTGTAACTACTCGCAGACTCGCACATTCAG
>JBJTRD010000182.1:0-2416 GCA_046075945.1 Flavobacteriales bacterium | reverse complement strand
CTCCCGATTGATGGCATTCCAATCGGGTTTCTCATTGCGATTGATGGCAGCCTGAATGAGGGAAATTTTCATCTTTATGCGCGACAGCTCGGTTTGATTCTCCAGCAACTTCAGTTGCAAACCACCGAGCTTTTCGAGATACCAGGATGTGAGGATCGGGGCCTCATCTTCTACCATGTGCTTATGCTCCACATAAGCCTTGGTAAAAGCTATGTGCAATTCCTGTAATCGCTCGTTGAGTGCAGCATTTTCGGGAGTTATGGTAAGATTCATGGCTGCACGAAGGTAATTAATTTCAACCCAGTCGAAAACATATACCGGCCAATGGTTGAGCAGACCATGAATAAACACACAAGCCATAAATGAGAAAAGGTTGGAAATGATGCGTTGCTGCAATCATTTCCAACCTCTTCAGGTGTTTCTTAAGAAAACAACTTACATCTTCACGTTGTCTTTGAGGATGTAACCTTCCTTTCCACCAATTAATTTAATCTTTACGAAATCGCCGTTGTCGCCCAGTATTTCAAACTCGGTATCGCCGGGAACTTTGCTTACCACAGATGCTCCTTTGTCGGGGCCTGTGTACACCTCATAACGGTCCGATTTTCCACCACGGGTTTTTACAGACTTCGCGGAGGCAGAGTGTGCATTACCGGTTAGTTCATTCACAGGCAGTGTCACACCTATAGAAGCTAGCTGCGGCACTTCATCCAGTTTTTTCTGACCAAAAGCCAATTCTTTTCCGTATTCCTCACGGTCGATTTCAGCCGCTTGCTTGTAATACTCAACAGCCTTCTCGTAATTACCGTAGGTGAGATAGATGTGTGCAATGTTGCAAAGTGCTTCAGCGCAATAAGGATCGGCCTCTACAATTCCCTTGTAAATGGTGAAGGCACCTTCGAAATCCTTCTGATCTTCCAACAATTCCATGGCCTTCTTTCCCTGTGCTGAATGATCTTTCACCTTGATTTTGCGATAATCGGGCTTCACTTGCTCGAAAATGGGCCCGATATAATCTGCAGCCATTTTTACCAGCGCATCAAAGGCCTCATCCACCAATATATTAGTTGCCTTCATCGCCGACCAGTTGCCCGATTTCGCATCATATGTTGAAGTAGCGTCACGCGTCACATCCTTCGAAAAAATGGCAAGTACCTGACCGGTATTCACCGAAATAATCTTCATTGAAATTGTTCCCTTCACACGATTGATGCGGCGAGCGGCATTGTAATCGGTCGACGCACTCCAGTTGGTGCTACCTGAAATGATAGCATCAATACCCAGAATCTTACCTACGGTTGCTGCCTGAGAATCGTCTATAACTCCAGACATTCCCAATTGCTGCTCCTTCAGAATGCGCTCCATTTCGGTACGCTCTACAAATGAGAAAATCGACGTCTTTACTCCCTTCTGAAATGTTTCCCCATCTTCCATTTTAAAAAGACCGGTGCTTACCTTATCAATTCCACGTTGTTCTTGCATCCAAGCCTGAATGAGTTGATCGGTAGTCTTTTTACCACGACCATCGTATGAATCATAGTAATTTTTATTGTTCTCCTCAGCAAAATCAAGCACCGCTACGCGATTCACACCTGCAAGGGGCTTTTCGGGGGACTTCATTAAGAAATAAGGCTTTCGAGCTTGCATAAATGCCACAGCTAATGAAAAAACAAGCGTACATAAAAATTTCATAGAAAGAGTTATTTGTTTGGAAAATAATGTGACGCAAAAGTACGTCCGATGGTTGCAGAATCGAAAAAAGAAAGAACCTCCATGAATTGTCGTGTCGCGGCTGCTCAAACAAATGGAAGAGTCGGGGTTGGTGCAGCTGGGCCGCAATAAAATAACGCTCGTGTAACTTTTGTCACCCAGCGGTATCTTCGGTTTGATGAGTATTGCTTTCTAAAACAAAGCCAATGAAAGCGAATATGGGAACCGTCGATCGGATTATCAGATTAGTCATAGCCGCTGTCATCGCACTATTATTTTTTACCGGAAAGTTGAATGGCACAGAAGGAATTGTGCTCATGGGAGTGGCGGTAGTCTTAACGATTACCTTCGTCATGAGATTCTGTCCAATCTACCTTTCCTTTGGTTTGAATAGCAATCCCAAAAAGAAATAAGCAATGCACGAAACATTTCAGGATATAATCCAACGCGAAACGCCAACCCTGGTCGATTTCTACGCAGAATGGTGTGGGCCGTGCAAAACGATGGCTCCCATTCTCGAAGATTTGAAAAGTCAACTTGGCGAATCGGCCAAGATTATCAAGATTGACATCGACAAAAAACAGCAGGCTGCCAGCGCATTTCAAAATCGTAGCGTGCCCATATTGCTGCTGTTTAAGCAAGGCAAAGTAGTATGGCGACAATCGGGCGTGATACCCGCCTTCGAGCTAAAAAATCTTGTTGAACG
>JBJTRD010000181.1:0-2605 GCA_046075945.1 Flavobacteriales bacterium | reverse complement strand
TGAGATGATGCACGGTTACCGGCACATCATCGCCGTATTGTTTTTTGTAGCGCTCGAGGTTCGCCTTAATCATAGGGTCTACTTCGCAGTGCAATGCCACCAGTGTTTTCACTTGTGCGCAAATCATATTGAGAATACCGCAGCTTTCTACAAGCATATCGCCCGTGCTACTGCCAAGAAAAATCTTCACACCGCACACCGTTTTCGGATCGACCTTCAACAGTTCGTGCAAATTATCGTTGGACGTGCCCATGAAGAACGAATAATTCGCAAGCGAGACTTCCGATGCGCGCGCATACTTCTGCTCGAGCAATTCAATGGTCGTTGCCGGCGGCGAGGTGTTGGGCATTTCCATGTACGAAGTAACACCACCGGCCACCGCAGCGCGCGACTCGGTATACAAATCACCTTTGTGTGTGAGGCCCGGCTCGCGGAAGTGCACCTGGTCATCGATGAGGCCGGGCAGCAAATGTTTGCCTGTGCCGTCGATTACTTCATCGGTATCGATGTTCAAACTTCCACCCTCCGCTACTTTGGAAATAACGGCGCCCTGTATTAGAACATCGCAGGTGCGAATGGTATCTTCGTTGACCACCGACACGTTGCGAATAAGCGTTGTTTTCATGACTGTTTTTTGTTCTTGCGCGAAACCCTTCTGAAGCGCATCTTCAGCACACCCAGGACTGCTTCATTGAATATGTCCATACTCATTTTACTCGTACCCAACTCACGATCGATAAAGGTGATGGGCACTTCCACTATGCGAAAGCCCAATTGATGGGCATTGTATTTCATTTCTATCTGAAAGGCATACCCGATGAATTGTATGCTGTCGAGGTCGATGGTTTCGAGCACCTTTCTGCGATAGCATACAAAGCCTGCCGTGCTGTCACGCACGCCCAGCCACAACACGCTGTTCACGTACAACGAAGCACCGAAGCTCATCACCAACCGCTTCATGGGCCAGTTCTGCACACCGCCTCCTTTCACATAGCGCGAACCTACCGACATGTCGCCACCCTGCACAGCACATCCGTCATACAAGCGTATGAGGTCGTTGGGGTTGTGTGAAAAGTCGCAGTCCATTTCGAAGATGAACTCGTAGCTGCGTTCGAGCGCCCATTTGAAACCCGCGATGTACGCTGTGCCCAAACCGAGTGTGCCCTTGCGCTCCAGAATGTGAAGCTTGTCTGCGAACTCGGTCTGCAATCCCTTCACGATTTGCGCTGTGCCGTCCGGCGAACCATCGTCGACTATCAACACATGAAACGCCTTCGGCAAACCAAACACAGTGCGCAGCATGCGCTCCACGTTTTCCTTTTCGTTGTAGGTTGGTATGATGACGAGGCTGTCAGACATGTTCCTAGTTATTTTCCTCCGCTATCAATCGCTCCACCAACTCCACCATGTTTTTGCTGCCGATAAACAATGGCGCACGCTGGTGCAATGAGCTCGGTTGAATATCCATGATGCGGCCTTTGCCATCGGAAGCCTTGCCACCGGCTTGCTCCACGATGAATGCGAGCGGATTGCTTTCGTATTGCAAACGCAATTTGCCGTCTTTATTTTTCACCGTACCGGGATAGATGTAGATGCCTCCCTTAATAAGGTTGCGGTGAAAGTCTGCCACCAGTGAGCCGATGTAACGCGCGCTGTACGGGCGTTGCGTGGCCTTATCGGTTTCCTTGCACCACTGTATATACGCCTGCACTCCGGGGCTGCACGAAAGCAAATTGCCTTCATTGATGCTGTAGATGGTGCCGTCTTCCGGGATGCGCATGTTCTCGTGCGACAAACAGAATTCACCGATGCTCGGCTCGAGGGTGAAGCCGTTCACACCGTGACCCGTGGTGTACACGAGCATGGTGCTGGAGCCGTATATCACATAACCCGCAGCTACCTGATCGGCGCCTTTCTGCAGAAAGTCGTTCACGTTGGCCAAATCGCCTACGCTGCTCTTTCTGCGAAACACGCTGAAGATGGTGCCTATGGAAACGTTCACATCGATGTTCGATGAACCGTCGAGCGGATCGAACAAGATGACGTATTTCGATTTCTTGCAGATCTCCGATTCAAACGTGAAGTACTTCTCGTTTTCTTCGCTCGCCGCGCCGCACACTTGTCCGCCCCAGCGCACGGCGTTGAGCAAGGCATGGTCGGCAAACACATCGAGCTTCATCTGCGTTTCACCCTGGATGTTGGTGGTGTCGACCGCACCCAAAATGTCCTGCAACCCTGCCTTGTTCACCTTGTGGTTGACAATCTTGGCGGCGATACCGATATCAGCGAGCAAGCGCGACAAGTCGCCCGATGCATACGGGAAATCGGCCTGGCGCTCCATGATAAACTCGCTGAGGGTGACGATGCTGCTCATGGGGCGAATTTACTGCTTTTTTAGAGGTTTTTGATTAACCGCAGAGGCGCAGAGATAGCAAAGAAATTCTTCTTGGCGTACTTCGCGACTTTGCGGTTCAAATAAGAATAGCGAGAAACAGTGGCTCGGCTCCGCTCGCCAACCATAGTTCGACACGCTCACCAACCATCCTTCGTTTCTGCTCGCCCAACTCGCACCTCGCCCTTCCCACCTCGCCCATTTTCTCCCTAC
>JBJTRD010000180.1:0-7609 GCA_046075945.1 Flavobacteriales bacterium | reverse complement strand
TCGGGGTTTCCCTTCGCTTTTTATTTATTACTTAATAAACTTCTGAGTTAAAACAGCCTGACTACCCGAGCTTATGACGAGTGTGTAAGCTCCTGCGCTCAGCTGCTGTGTTGACCATTCACGACGCATTCCGTCATTCATTACGAACGAAGAACACTCGAGCATACGTCCTTGCGCATCGTACAATCGAGCATCGACCAACTGCGAAGGCACGCCTGCAAATTGAACGCTCACATTCGTCGCTGATTGAGCAAATGTCAACTTGGAGTCTGATCGAGAATCATCCGCAGACAAGCTGAGCGCCTGCACAGAACCCTGCGCTGATGCTCCGCAAACACCTGAACAGTTCACACTGTAATTCACTATTTCATCCTGATCAATGACGAGCTGAACAGCATTGCCACTGTAGGTTTCTCCATTTGATAGTGTCCACTCAATTGCTCCCGGTTGCGCACTGTACGCGTTCAACTCAACGGAGTATTGATCGTCGGTCATAGCCACCACATTCTCTTCCACCACAACCGAATTAGCCAGTGCATCGCGCAAATCCACTTCAATTTCTTCCTGACTGCATGGGGTATACACACGCAACGTGTAGAGGTCGGCAGGAAGCGATTCAATAAGTGCTTGTGTGCCTTCTACGTTCGCAGTGCGCACCACTTCTTGTTGTGCATTGAGCAATTCATAGTTGAACCAATGTGCGTTTTCAACTTCAAACGTGAACATGCCCGAGTTGCCGATGTTGCATTCAACCGCATCGATACCTGATACAACGGTGCGAATTTCCTGTGGCTCGCTTACTTCAATCAAGCGTGAAGAGATACCGCACACAGGATGTTCTACCTGCAGCAAATACTGACCGGCGAGCAAGTGGTCGAATGTTACTGAACCTTGCGACATAAACTCATAGCCTTCTTCAGCACTCAACGAAATATTCCAATCACCGGAAGGAACTACCACATCAATCGAAGCGTCGGCCAATCCATTACAAGAAGCTCCTGTAACAGTGGTTTGTGCCGGAGCAACCGCACGAATAACAAGGCGAACACCCTGGAATGGTTCATTCGTATGAACAGGGATCACCGCGCCCTGAGACAAGGTCATTACTTCGCCTGTCAGCACATCTTCAACAGTCAGGCATGCGCCCAATGGCATGTTCTGAATGTCCACCACAGTGAACAGGTACTCGCCTGCTTCGGGCATATCAACTAAAACAGGGATTTCAAGTTCAGCTGCAAAAGGGCGGGCATCTTGTGCGAGTGGCGCGCCATCTGCCGACTGCAGTGTCATCTCAACAGCTGTTTCAGCCGGGCTCTGCAAATCAGCTACATCACGCTCATCATAATTCACGGTTGCATTGTTGTCAAAAACAATCATGCTTTCATCGCTGAGTTGTCCTTTTGAAAGGCGCAGAGCAACAAATGAATCATCGGCATCTTCGCTGCGCTCGAACGCCGCTCCTGTATTGGTCTTATGCGTTTCCTGGAACACTAGGTTTTGTCCTGCCGCATTCACCTTCACCATGAAGCCCTGGCTGTGCGCAATGTACCGCGATGCCGTACCTGTGTTGGTGGTAGCATTGCGGAACTTATAGGTGTTTGACTGATAATCGTACACGTAATACACCTTGGGGCCCGTCAGTGATGCAGACACCAGATTCCAGTCCACCTCAGATGGGTATGGATTGCCAACCAGGTTCCAGCCATAGTCGAAAATACCACCGGGAGTAGTCACGGTATAGCTCAATGGAACGGATACCTGACCACTTTGAATCAATCCTGTGTTATCCAGGTTTTGAGTCGCTCCACCGAGCCAAACGTAGTATCCGCGGTTATTCGAGTTGAGTGAATTGGTTACGTTCGTCGCAGGCACATATCCACTGCCCATTGTGCCGGGTGCAGACTCATTGTAATACTGCACGTTGTTAAATCCATACGATGGATAGTCAGAACCGGGGAATCCAGTGGTAACTACATCATCGTTCCAGTCCTGTATGGTTTGTCCGAGAATAGGGCATGCAAGATTGAACCAGGCTCCGTTTGAGTTCGGAATAGATGGAGTGAATCGCTGAAGCTCCACATTACCCGAAACGCTTGCGCCGGATTTAATTTCTCCGATAGAGGCTGAGCCGGTTGAGTTCGAAATCAAACGAAGATTTCCGTTCGTTTGCAGCGTTCCTTCGAGCATAGAAACCAAACCGGTTACCGTCACCATCGAAGGTGTGAGAGAAACGTTGTATCCGTCGTTGTCGATTGTAAGATTATAGAAAGAAGTTGTAGCAGCGCCCGATTCAAAACCCACATCCTGTGCTTGCTGACCTTTGAATACAACGGTCGAAGTACCAGGTGTAAACGTGCTTCCTGTTTGACGTATCCAGTTGCCATGCACACGAAGTTCTGAAGTTCCACCGAGCAATGTCGCGCCTGTGCTAACGGTAATATCGTTCACCAGCCAGGCTCCCGTCGATGTCACGGTATGACTATTTTGAACTACAAAACGATCGTAACGGCTCGATACCACTAACTGGCCTGTACCGTTTGTGGTTGCGGCCCAAATTGCATCGCTCGAGTTACCTGTTGCCTGACTGTACCATAAGCGTTTGCAACCCGATTGCGTTACTGAAATATCATCGATACGGAAAAGATCCGACGCAGCTGCGAGGTATTTAAAGCGCACCCCGAAATTCTTCACAATCGGGAAGGTGATGGCGCCACCCGTAGCATCGGTGCCTGTACCCAAAGAACTCAAGTTATCAAAACCGCCATTGTTGTCGACGCTCAATCCCCAGGTTCCGGATTCTCCGAGCGTCACCTGGAATCCAACACGAGTACCCGCATTCACATTGTCGACCCAATCAATGCTGGAGTTAACAATCGGTGTTGAACCATACACCCCGTCGGTCACACGATACAAGCGAATGTAATCGGCCGTGCCGGCTGAAGGGAGTGAACTCTGATCGATTACGACGGCATATCCGTCAACCGCCGCACTGTAGAGGTTGGTATCGTTTGCAGCCAGAAAAATTTGGAAGTTGTTGTTGGCGCTGGCATCATTGGCAAACGCAACCTCAAAGCGCCAGGTGGTAGTAAGACCAACCAGGTTGGCATCGTCTATCGGATACGTCAAAGACGACTGACCAGCCACTCCTTGTGTGCTATGGCGCGCTGAGTAAGAACCCTCAATGGGTGAGGTAGTATTGGCGCTCCAGGCGGTGCCGTTGGTCTTCCAACCCGTAAGCGATCCTGAATTAAAATCCTGATCCAAGAGCGTTTCGTAGCCCTTGTCGTCGTCCACTACGTCGAGGTAAAGCGTATCGGCCGCACCGACGTATGCATTCGTGCCACCGTTTGCATTTTGTAAACGGAAAATCAAGCTGGCGATGTCATCACACGCACTATTGTTATCCGGATCGATGTAGACCGTCTTTGTTGCTGTTTCGCCGGCACTCCAGGTAACGGTTTGTGTTGCATAACTAGGACCATAAGCGGTTGAAGGATTGGGCCCTGCGCCTACGCGCGTAGCGTCGCCCGTCATGGCTATCTGCACGCTGGTAGCAGCCGTACTCGATGGGTTCACAATGGAAAGAGTAATTGCGTAATTACCTGCCAATGTTGCATTTTCCTGAACCGACTGCCCCGTCAATGTGCCGCTGAAAGCCACATACGTATCGGGAGGCAATGCCCTGAATCGGAAACTATCAAACTCAGCAGCGGCGCGACCTTCGGCCGTATTGTCGTGAATGGCCATGAATCCGAAATAGCCATTGGCTGCAGGCGCGTAGGTATTCTCTGTTACTGTTCCATGATTAACCGTCGAAAGATCTTCGGGGCAGCTGTTTGGAGTCGGAGTCGATTGTGTTGTAGTGCTGTTCGTTGGTAACGTTGAAGTATATATAGTCCAGAGACCCGTTTGCGTGCGTGTTATTTTGAAGGAAACACCATAATCGGTTAGTGCAGTAGGTATGCCTGTACCTGAAGTGAAAACCGTTGTAGCGACACCATTGTCTATCCGCTGCAATCGGATGAACGAAGTACCTGTTTGACCCAGCAGAATACGATAGCCATCGACGGTAGCCGACTCTAGGTTCGACTCATTGGCATAAAGGTAAATTGCTTGTTGGTTATTTGCATCCAAATCGGAAGGTGCGCCGCCGACTCCATCGCGACCTACCCAGAAATACCATTCCTGTTGCAAGTCCCACGTAGCGATTTGAGTGCTGATATATTGCGATCCGGAACCGCTTGCGACATTGAGCTTCGGGGTAAACGTGCGGTTGCCTTCGCTACCCAGCAAACCGGAAGTAGTTGAATTGGCCGCAATCGAAAAATTGGCAACATCGCCGCTCCATGTGGGTGTAGAAAAATCAGAATCTGAAAAGCCGTCGTTGGTTTCGAATTCAAAATAAGCCTTAAAGTTTGCTCCACCATTGCTGGAGTATTTGGTTTCTTCACAACCCGAAGAGTTGCTCGTTGAACCCGTCGCTTCAAAATAGACCTCGATAATGTAGGTGCCTGGCAATGTAAGACCGGTGATTAAGTTGAGCGCTGAGGCCGGAGCACCTCGCCATTTCTGGTCACCCGCATTGTTTACATCCGGCCCACACGCACCGCCGGAACAATCGCTACCGCCCTGGTTACAACAAAACGTCAAAGCGAGTGTGCTGAATGCAGGCGCGGCGTCGCAAGTGCGATATATCCGATATTTGAGATTACCTCCGCAAGCGTTCGAGCTTCCGTTTTTGTAGGTAAGCATCTCGGCAGAATTGATGGTCAACGAGCCGGTATTGGTGTACCTTCCGAAGTAATTATTCTGAAAATTCGGAGATACACCGTCAAGCTGACAATCGTAATAACCGCCATTCACGGCGATGCCCGACTTGTAGATATCCCAGGCAGCATGAGCGTTAGCAACAATAAGGGCGCACGCAGCGGCGAGCAGTAGTCTATACATTTTCATATGAAAAAATTTTGATTCAAGGCCAGAAAACTCTCTGGTTTTCAAAGGGTGGCTAAGATAACACTAAAAAACGCAAACGACAAGCAAAATATGGATTCTGCAAACCATTGCCTGTTATTTACCCGCCCTCTGTTCAAGAGACGGCCGAAACAGTTGGGGGTGGCCTGCGATTGGGCATCCTTAACGCAATGAAAACTGTGTGTAAAGTTTATGTTGCATTGGCTTGCGAATGTGTTTGTTGTGGCTACTTTTGTCCGCTTGCTAAATTTTAATACCCGCATGAAAAAACTTCTACTTTGTGCTTCTGCAACCTGGATTGCATTGAGCGCTTCTGCTCAAAACAACTGCTTCGACATTTTCATTTCTGAATATGTAGAAGGAACAAACAACAACAAGGCAATCGAGCTTTACAATCCAACCCCCAACCCAATTGTGCTGGATGGCTTGTATTCCATGGGACGCGACCGCGATGGTGCGGGTGTGCCTATGCTATTGCCCATTACAGGTACTATTCAGCCTTTTGACGTGCGCGTGTTTGCTCTCGATAAGCGCGATCCCAACGGAACAGGTACGGAAGTGCCGCTTGCCGACGACCTGCTCGCCGCTGCAGATACGTTTCTAAACCCGGTGTATGTACAAACTAACTCGCCCATGTATTTCAATGGCGACGATGCGTTTGTACTTGTGAAGAATGGCAACCAGATTCTGGATATCATTGGTGAAATCGGCTATGATCCCGGAGGCGGATGGTGGCAGCTGGGCGACCCTGCGACACGCTGGTGGACAACAGACAACACGCTCATTCGTAAGCAAACTATTTTACATGGTGTAACGGTTAATCCGGATGAATTTGACCCATCACTCGAATGGGATTCACTGCCCGTCGATGTGTTCTCGGAATTGGGCCAACACCTATGTGACTGCCAGCAACCCTCTTCAGTTCATGAATCGAACACTGCAACGTTTTCGATTTTCCCCAACCCGGTGCTCGATGGTTTCTTTGCGTTGAAGAGTGCTCAGCGTATTGCATCGTACCGACTGATGGCTGCCGATGGTCGCCTGGTAGACAATAAGAACCTGAACGATGTGCTGTACGCCAACATTGAGCTGCCTGCTGCTGAAGCGGGGGTTTATTTCCTCGAAGTTGTCTTTACGGATGGAAAGAAATCCATCCAAAAAATTGTATCGCGATAATCCTATATCAAACTGAATTTGGAAAGGGGTCTTGTAACCCCTTTCTTTTGCTGCAAACCACGGTCATTCATGCAAAAAATCATCACCCTACTCGCCGCGCTTATCGTTAGCCTTACCGCATCTTCACAAGCGTATGTGTCCGGCGTAGTGCGCGACTCACTTACCAATGAAGCACTTCCCGGTGCTTTCGTAATGTACGACGAAGGCAAGGGCACGGCCACCGATTTGGATGGTAGCTATCGCCTGCAACTACCTGCGGGTTCGTATACGCTCAAATGCACATTCATCGGCATGGAAGAAAAATCGGAAAGGGTCTCAGTTGGCAACACCAACCTGGTAGTCGATTTCGATCTTGTGTCGGGCGCTACCATGTCGGAGGTTAATGTGATTGCAGATATGGCCGTTGGTCGTCGCACGCCGGTTGCTTTCAGCGACATTTCATCGATAAAAATAAAGGAGGAGCTCGCATCGCGCGATTTACCCATGATATTGAATACAACCCCCGGGGTGTACGCAACACAGTCGGGCGGTGGCGATGGCGATGCGCGGGTAAACATCCGCGGATTCAATCAGCGCAACGTGTCGGTGATGGTCGATGGAATACCGATGAACGACATGGAAAACGGCTGGGTATATTGGAGCAACTGGTTCGGACTCGACAACGTGACGCAAAAAACCCAAGTACAACGCGGGCTCGGAGCTTCGAAGCTGGCGGTGCCTTCCATCGGTGGCAACATCAACATTCTCACCCAAGGCATGGAAGAAAAATTCAACGTGAAGCTGTCGTCTGAACTGGGCAACAACAACAACATGCGGCAGGGCTTCGGCATCAACAGCGGACGCTTGCGCGGTGGCTGGGGTATTACGGCTGCTTTTTCATACCGCACCAATGAGGGTTGGGTTGAACAGCTGAACTCCGAGCAAAAGTTTTACTTTCTGAAAGTGCAAAAGCAATTCGATAAGCATTCATTTTCTATTTCGGCCATGGGCAGCCCGCAAGAACACGAGCAGCGCCTGGGAAGAAATCGTTTATCCTTTTACGATGTTAACTACGCGCTGGCGCAAGGTGCCGACACCACCGGGTCGTTCACGCAACAAGTACCCCTCGACCGCGGGCTCCGTTTCAATTCGGAATGGGGATACCTCTCACGCAATCGATACGACGCAGATGCTGCCGTGGAAGTACAATCAGGACGAAACAACTATTACCACAAGCCGATTGTAAACTTCAAGCACTTCTGGACACCGAGCGAAAAGTTTGCGCTTTCCAACGTAGTGTATGCCTCGTTCGGAAATGGCGGCGGCATGCGCCCCAATACTTCCATTCAGGATTCTACCGGGCACATCGACTTTCAATACATGTACGACAAGAACACAAAGACCTTTACAAACTGTTTAGGAGTGGTTATTAGTCCGGCCAATCTCACATATGTCGACGATCCTACAAAATACGCTGCAT
>JBJTRD010000179.1:0-4088 GCA_046075945.1 Flavobacteriales bacterium | reverse complement strand
GCACGCATCGGCAGCGTTTTCGAAGATATCGATAAGGTTGCAGTTGAAATTGAGGCCAACCTCATCATTATGGGAACCCATGGCATGCGGGGTATGCAATTCCTTACGGGAAGCCGCGCATTAAAAATCGTAACAGAAAGTTCGGTTCCATTTATAGTGGTTCAGGAGCGTGATATACGCGAACACGGCTATCGCAAGCTCGTGGTGCCGCTCGACTTGCATAAAGAAACTAAGCAAAAGCTCAGTCTGGTGGCCGATATGGCGAAGTATTTCGGGTCAGAAGTTCACCTTATATCACCCGGTGAAACCGACGAGTTTTTGCGCAACCAATTGGAGCGTAATATTATTTTTTCGAAAGAATATCTGGATGAGAAAGCAATTCCTTACCACGTAGAAATCACCGAAAATAAGTCGGATGATTTTGTAAGGGATTTGCTGAAGTACGCAGCAGGCATTGATGCAGACCTGGTCTGTATTATGAACTTCTACGACAACAGCATCATGAGTTTCTTCAGCAGTAACTACGAACAGCAGATCATTACGAACGAAGCACAAATCCCGGTGCTATGCGTGAACCCGATTGATACGTATGTGGTCGATCGTGCGATGTTCTCGCATTAATGATCCACTTGCTTCTCGATGAATTTGATAATCTCTCCGGCGATATCTTGTTGGGTAGCTCTTTCAATTCCCTCTAGTCCGGGCGAAGAGTTTACTTCAATGATGAGTGGCCCGCGGTCGCTCTGAAGCATATCGACTCCGGCTATACCGAGGCCCAAAGCTTTGGCGGCTTTGATGGCCGCGATCTCTTCCTGACGACTAAGCTTAATAACTTCAGCGGTGCCACCGCGATGCAAATTGGAACGGAATTCACCTTCTTTCGCCTGACGCTTCATGGCTCCTACCACCTGGCCGTCGATAACGAATGCCCGGATGTCGGCCCCTTTCGCTTCCCGTATAAATTCTTGCACAATAACGCGTGCTTTCAAACCATTGAACGCCTCCATTACACTGATGGCAGCTTTGTCGTTGTCGGCCAACACAACGCCGAGGCCTTGCGTGCCCTCAAGCAGTTTGATGACTACCGGTGTGCCTCCAACTTCTGCTAAGATTTTATCGACGTCTTTCGAGTAATTGCTGAAAACAGTTTTGGGTAAGCCTAGCCCTGCGCGCGAAAGAATCTGCAAGCTGCGAAGTTTGTCGCGAGAGCGAACCAGGGCTTGCGACTCGACAGCACTGAATACATGCATCATTTCAAACTGCCTTACTACTGCAGTTCCATAGAAGGTTACCGAAGCGCCAATGCGCGGAATGACGGCGTGCACATTGCTTATTTCTTCGCCTTTGTAGATCACTTTTGGCTTTTTCTTCTCTATGACCAGATTACATTTTAAATGATCAAGCACACGGATGTTGTGTCCATGTTGTTCGCCGGCTTCTACCAGCCTTTTTGTACTGTAGAGTTTCGTGTCGCGCGATAGGATGACGATGTTCATGCGAAAAAATTGAGTTAGCGAAGGTAACCCCCGATGCAGTTAGGGAAGTGTTAATGATGGGTGAATCTTATGCGAATAAGGAATAATAGGCCTCCAGATGTGTTGGATCCTTGGAATGATTTCGCCCAAAAATGCTAGCTGCGTTGCTCATGCTGCTATATTCTTCCTGCCCCATATTCAGACAACTTCGAAGTACATTCACGAAGGCAGAGGCTTTGAGTGGTAAATCCCAGCCGGCCTGTTTCGATTGCAGATTGACCCATGGAGTGCGGTCACTTATGATAACCGGTTTCCCATATTGAAGGGCTTCAGCAATGGCATGCCCGAAATTTTCACCCCATGTTGGCATGTAAAAAAAGTGTGCTTTGTTGAGGGCCACCGGAATATCCTGCGGTGCAATCTCGCCGGGAAATGAAATGACTGATCCGTCAATTTGTTCCCCAAGCTCGATACATTCCCGAAGATATTCCGCGTTTTGATGCACGCCATAAAAGGTACATTCGGCCTTTTCAAGCTTGGCCGCTTTTAAAAATTGGAGCGCCTCGCGTATTCCTTTTTCCGAACTGATACGTGCTACACAAATAAGGCGGAGTTCCCCCGCTGTTTTTGTCGCAACGAGGGGTGTTGTATCAACGACCGTGGCGAGGTTGGGCGCAACCACAACATTGCACGCATCGCCGAAGTGTGTCTTGATTTCGCTCGCCTCTTCTTCATTGGTCGCGTGCCAGCGGATGCCTTTGAATAGGCCAAACAATTGGGCGGTGAGAAGAAAGATGCGCTTTTTTGTTGCTTTTACGGAAAGCGCCCCCGGTTTCAGCATGCCACGCGGTGCAAGCACACAGCGCGAAGCAAGACCCTTTTTTCTTGCCATACGCAAGGGCCGGAGCGCAAACACAGGCGAGAAAAGTGAATTGAAATAAATGTAGTCGTATGGTTGCTCGCCGAAAATTTTCTCCAAAAATGCGTCATTCACATCGCGCTCGAACATATAGCACACTTCTACATTCGTTCGATGTGATGTCCAAATACCGGGGGTTATTCCGGAATAGGGTTCGTTGCTTTGATGATCGGTGATGCGCGTAACAATTCGGAAATCGAATTCGAGCGTATGCACAAGGTTGGCAACCGAACGAATGGGCCCGCCTGCCTTGTATCCGGGTAGAAACCAGTCGGCAAAAACGAGTATTTTTTTTCTAGTGCGCATGGTGTTGTTTTACCCAATGTCCTAAAACAACCAGCGGCCAAATACGCGACCAGGTGATGCGTGGATCGCCGTTCTTAAAACGATTCCAGATGGTTTTCACCTCGTCGTGCTCTATTGCTTCCACGTTTCGCAAAGCTTCCAGTTGCTCTTCACAAAACGTTTTCAATTCGTTTTTCATCCAAGATGCCCAAGGAAATGTAAATCCCATTTTAGGGCGGTCAATTATTTCGCGTGGAATCAAATCACCCACCGATGCGGTAAGCAGTTCTTTGGGTGTATGCGGATATTTATGCGCGTCCGACACACCCAGCACAAATTCGATGAGTCGGTGATCGAGAAACGGAACCCGTATTTCCAGTGCATGCGCCATACTCATCTGATCAGCATCGCGCAATAATACGTTTTGCATATAGGTCGACATTTCCAATACACTCACTTTCGACAGGGTGGGAATATGCGTTCCATTGACTGCTGAGGCTAGCAGTTGTACCGGGCTTTTATCATTGCCGACATGTTTAACCAGTCGCTTCACTTCATTGTCATAGAGCACTTGTCGTGTGAGCGGATAGAAATGCGCGAGATCGATGCGCTGCTGAGCGAGGGCGGCGGCCAATTTTTCGGTTGCTGCCGATGGCTTCAGTGTGCGCAAAAGCAATCCGATGTTTTTTCTTAAATGCACCGGCAATGTATTCAGCCAATTCTTACTCTCGAGCGACTTCATCCGTCGAAATACTTCATAGCCCGCAAACACTTCATCGCCACCCAAACCACTGAGCGCCATTTTAACTCCTGAATCTCGGGTTGCTTTAGAAACAACATAGGTGTTGGGACCATCGCCACTGGGGTGATCCATAGCTGCAAGCGCTTCCGGAAGTGTGTGTCGGAAATGATCGGCGCTCAATTGAATCGCAGTGTGTTTTGTATTAAACCTGCGTGCTATAAGTTCTGAGTAAGGGCTTTCGTCGTAGGTTTTTTCTTGAAACGTTATGGAGAATGTATTGACGGGATGTTCTGAGATTTGACTCATCAAACCCACAACGATACTCGAATCGATGCCGCCTGAAAGAAATGCGCCGAAGGGAACATCGGCACGCATGCGCAGCTCCACCGAAGATGTAAGCAAATCAAGTACATGTTTTTGAACGTCTTGTTTGGTTTCAATTCCATCGAGGCGCACGCGATTGTCGACCATGTCCCACCACCGCTCGGTATGCACTCCTTTGCTTGTAATAGTCATGCGATGACCGGGCATAAGCATGTATACCCCTTCAATAATAGTGTGTGGCGCATGCACGGTTTGGTAGCGCAGATAATCGGCAAGGGATGCACGGCTAATTTTCGGGTCTATCCAGCCGGTCGTTAGGATTGCACGAAGCTCCGATGCGAAT
>JBJTRD010000178.1:0-2905 GCA_046075945.1 Flavobacteriales bacterium | reverse complement strand
GATGAATCCGCCTTATGGCGAGCGTATGGACGAAGAGAACATTATACCCATGTACAAGGCCATCGGCGATCATTTGAAACACGCTTGTGCCGGCCATAGCGCATGGATTATCTCATCCGATGAAGAAGCGTTGAAACGCGTTGGATTAAAGCCTTCACGCAAAATTGCACTCATCAATGGAACACTGGCTTGCAAGTTTTATCGATTCGACATGTTCGCCGGCAAACGCAGCGAACGCCATCAGCAAAATCAACCAACAGAACCATGAAACCCATTGCACTCATCACAGGAGCTACATCCGGGTTTGGAAAAGCTACCGCTGAACGTTTCGCACGTGAAGGATGGAATATAATAATCACGGGAAGACGCGAAGAGCGTTTAATCCAACTCAAAAACGAACTGGAAGCAGCCCATTCCATTCAAGTGCACAGCCTTGCCTTCGACGTGCAATCGCTCGATGCATGCAAAGCGGCGTTGAACTCCCTAAGCGATTCATGGAGAGCAATCGATGTACTTCTCAACAATGCAGGACTGGCGCTGGGTCGTGAGTCGTTTGTTGACGGTTCGATTGATCAATGGAATACGATGATTGACACGAACATCAAAGGACTCTTATACATCAGTCAAATCGTTGCACCGTGGATGATGGAGCGCAAGCGTGGGACCATCATCAATATTGGATCAATAGCGGGCAAAGACCCCTATGCAGGGGGCAATGTGTATGGCGCTACCAAAGCAGCCGTCGACATGCTCACGCGCAACATGCGTATAGACTTGCTGCCACACGGAGTGCGCGTTGGACAAATAGCACCCGGTGCAGCCGAAACAGAATTCAGTCTGGTACGCTTCAGCGGCGACTCAGAAAAAGCTTCGGCTACCTACAACGGCTTCACTCCGCTCATCGCGCACGATATAGCCGACGCTGCGTGGTTTATGGCCAGCCGGCCTGCGCATGTGTGTATCAACGATATGGTCATCATGCCCACGGCACAAGCCAATGCTACGAGTTTTCATAAAGAGTGAATTTTTTTTGACCGCAGAGGCACAGAGAAAAAGTACAGAGCAAACTAAATGGTCTGCCCAATTCATAAATTAGAACTCTTTTTCAACTTTCAACTCCAAATGCTTCTCCGCCTTCTAATACTCCTCCTCACACTCGCAACCGCCTCCGGCTGCCACTTCAAAAACAAGCAAGCTGACCTCATCCTGCACAACGCCACCATTTACACAGTCGACGACGCGTTCAGCACATTCGAGGCGATGGCCATCAAAGACGGGAAAGTACTCGCATTGGGCACAGAGCGTGAAATATTGAATGAGTATGACGCACCGCAAATAATAGATTGCGCAAAGAAGTTTATCTATCCCGGCTTCATCGATGGGCACTGCCATTTTCTCGGCTATGGCCGCACGTTGCAGGAGGTTAATCTCGATAGCACACAATCGTTTGAAGAAGTGATTGAGCGTGTTCGTGCGTTCAAACCAAGCAATTCTCGCGGATGGATTATCGGCCGTGGGTGGGATCAAAACGACTGGGCCGATCAATCATTCCCTTCACGCACTAAACTCGATAGCCTCTTCCCCACTACACCTGTTGCACTGCAGCGTATCGATGGCCATGCGATGCTTGTTAATGCAGAGGCCCTGCGCAGAGCGGGAATTGTAGCAACTACGAACGTCCATGGAGGCGGTATTGATTTCGCAAAAGGCATACTCATCGACAACGCGATGAACCTCATTACCGCAGTGCTGCCCGCGTATTCAACCGAAGACGACATAGCCGCATTACTGGCCGCGCAAGAACGCTGCTTTGCCGCAGGGCTTACTACGGTGGACGATGCCGGCCTTATGAAGGCCAACATTGATCTCATCAAACAACTGCAGGCAGAGGGGAAACTCAAAATGCGCATCTACGCTATGCTCGCCGACGATTCATTGAACTATGCGCATTATCTGAAGGCGGGCATCGATACCACAGATCGGCTCACCGTGAGGGCTTTCAAGTTCTACGCCGATGGTGCGCTCGGATCGCGCGGTGCTTGTTTACTTGCTCCCTACGACGACGTGCTGCCCTTCAGCTACGGCCTCATGCTGCAAGAGCCTCTGCACTTCCGCAGCAAGGCATACGACTTGCGCAAGGCCGGATTTCAGATGTGCACGCATGCCATTGGTGATAGCGCCAACCGGGTGATGCTGGATATTTATGGCGAAGTAGTAGGCGACTCGGCCGACCATCGCTGGCGCATTGAACATGCGCAGGTAGTTCATCAGAGCGACTTGAGCAAGTTTGCGCAATACCACGTCATACCCAGTGTGCAGCCAACGCACGCTACCAGCGACATGCCCTGGGCCCCGCAACGTCTCGGGCGCAACCGGGTGATGCGCGCATACACGTATCGCGAACTAAAGGAGCAAAACGGAATGCTGGCACTCGGCACCGACTTCCCTGTTGAAGGCATATCGCCTATCCATACGTTTTATGCCGCCGTAGCACGCAAAGACCTGAAAGGTCAACCCGCCGAAGGTTTCCAGAAGGAAAATGCCCTCACACGGGAAGAAGCACTTCGCGGCATGACCATCTGGCCGGCCATTGCCAATTTTGAGGAGCATAAGAAAGGTACATTGGAGGTGGGTAAATGGGCCGACCTTGTAATTCTCGACCGCGATATTATGAAGTGCGAGGAAGAGCGCATTCGGGAGGCGGCCATCGGATTGACTATGTTGCAGGGAGAAGAAGTATTTCGGAAGTAACGTTCAGCAAGTCTAGTTGACGTATTTTCGTAGCCATCCCTATGACGTCTCAATTCCCGGTATCATGGATAGATAGCATGCAAGCATTACAAGATGCCTGCAGCAGTTGGGATGAAGGTACTTGTCTCACCATCGACACCGAGTACGACAGTTT
>JBJTRD010000177.1:0-3411 GCA_046075945.1 Flavobacteriales bacterium | reverse complement strand
AGTAGGCTTAACAAAATTCAATACCAAATGGAGCACTTAACTATTGCTAGCGACAATTAATTGCGTTTACATTCTTCATCGGAACGATGGCCATGATGGCTGCGTCGGTGTTTTTCTTTTTCGAGTTGAACAACACTTCAGCGAAGTGGAGAACGTCTGTTCTTGTGTCAGGTCTTATCACATTTATTGCTGCCGTGCATTATTATTATATGCGCGGTTACAACTTGGAGACAGGCGAATCGCCAACGTTCTTCCGCTATGTAGACTGGATCTTGACCGTGCCGTTGATGTGCGTAGAGTTCTACCTCATCACCAAAAAGGCGGGAGCTAAATTGTCGCTGTTGTGGAAACTCATTTTCGCTTCATTGGTAATGCTTGTAACCGGTTACTTTGGTGAAACAATCGATCGTGGAAACAGTGTTCTCTGGGGTGTAATCTCCGGTGGTGCTTATTTCTACATTGTTTACCTCATCTGGTTTGGTGAAGTAGCTGCACTGGCTCAAAATGCAGGTGCTCAGGTGGCTCGTGCTACTCGAGTTCTTGCGTGGTTTGTACTGGTAGGATGGGCAATCTATCCGTTGGGTTACATCCTCGGAACACCAGGCGGATTATTCGGAATGCAACTCGTTTCCGATCCTGCTGCTGCGGTGCATTCAATGGACATCGTATACAACATCGCCGACGCCATCAACAAGCTTGGTTTTGGTTTGGTTATCTACGGTCTGTCGCGTAACGCACAGGATTAATATCCTAGAATCATTCAATGATTTCAAAAAAGGAGGATTCGAAATTTATCGAATCCTCCTTTTTAGTTTTTGGTGAAGTGTAGCATACCATGAAAACAGAGCGAACCTATGATTATATCTTTTGCGGTGGCGGTGCCTCTGCGTGTTTGCTTTTATTGCGTATGCACGAAAAAGGGCTTTTGGATAATAGGTCAGTGCTCATTATAGACCGAGAGCCAAAAAACAGAAATGATAAAACGTTTTGTTTTTGGTCTACACCGCACGAGCGTATTACCCAATCGCTGGATAAAATCATTTCACATACATGGTCAGAAGTAATTCTGCCGAATGCAAAACAGTTATCGCTGAACTCAATGCGATACCATCATGTTTCGAGTCTTGATCTTTACCAATGGATTGATGAACTCGCGCTTCACTACCGATGGAATCGAATCGTCGGGGATGTGCAGGACATCCAATCAACAGGTGATGCTTTCATAATAACAACGAGCGAGCAACAACACCTCGGCCTTCATGTATTTGATTCGAGAACTCCCGTTTATCAGGCCCCCAAACAATATGAGAGTCACATTCATCAGAGTTTCATTGGATGGCGAGTTCAACTAACAGCAACTTCGAAATTTCCGTCGGCATTTCGTTTCATGGATTTTGAGGTTGAGCAACAGCAGGCGACTCAGTTCATGTATGTGCTACCATTCGAAGATGGCAGTGCGCTCATTGAACTTACTCGATTTGGTTCGGATGCGCTGGATCCGGCCAAAGCAGAGGTGCTCCTGTCAGATTATATCCGTCGCAACTATGGCGATTTCATTAAGCTGGATGATGAGTTGGGTTGCATACCAATGAGCAATTCGGTTATACAGGACACCATGATTTCGGGAGTGATTCAACTGGGAGCAAGAAATTACAGCATTAAGCCAAGTACAGGATATGCATTCAAACGCATGTTTTACCACGCCGAAGAAATTGCTACGTCGCTTGCTGAAGGAAAATCACCAACTACAACGAATCGCAGTCATCGTGAAGCCTTCAACGGACGATTTGCCTTTTACGATAGTCTACTGCTCAACATTCTTGCTCGGGCTCCGCACCATGGAAAACGAATCTTCGAAGCTCTTTTCAAGCACAACAAGATAGAGCGTATCCTCACTTTCCTGGATGAGAGGTCTGCCATTAGCGCTGAGGTAGCAATCTTTTCAAGACTTCCCTTAGCACCCTTCTTACGTTCACTTTGGCGTAAGGCTAAACACCATCCTTCATTCGTGCCGAGTATTCTGCTGATACTGTGCGCTGTGCTAGCTCTTCTTCCGTTAAACACAGGTGTTATACGCACGCTGGCTTCTGTTGTGTTTTTGATCGGACTTGTGACCGTGGGCATTCCGCAAGGTGCACTGGATCACTTACTCGAAACGAAACAACTGGATACAGGAAAACTCCCGGGCTTCATCTTGAAATACCTTACAATAGGGTTAATCATGGCAATACTTTGGAGCATTGCACCCACGCTATCGTTGCTATTTTTCTTACTCTATTCCTCCTGGCATTTCGGACAAGCCGATGGTAAACAATGGGGCATGTCAGCGCCGCTTTCGCTTTTATGGGGAGCATCCGTGCTCGCCTTCATTTTAGGGACTCATGTGCAAGAAACCCATTCCATTTTGGAGACGATTGGCGCCTTCACCGTTCATCTTACAATTCCATGGTGGGCCTTCCTTCCCTGGGTTCTAATCTTTGCTTTCAAACGCAACTCTGCAGGCGTTCTATCAGCCATCTGGCTAATCATGAGCAGCCAAATTCCATTGATGTTTGCCTTTGGTCTTTATTTCATCGGGCAGCACAGCCTAACCGGCTGGAAACACATCCAACGTCATCTGGGCATGACGCACCAACAGCTCTGGTTGCATGCACTTCCCTTTCATGCCGGTGCATGGCTTATACTAGGTCTGTTTATTTGGGTTCAGGGAACGATGAAATTGGAATCACCCTATTTCGGATGGGGAAACTTCTTCATTTTTCTGGCTTGTATCAGCTTGCCTCATGCCATTGCGATGCAGCAGGTGTACAGAGAAAAAACAGTGGATTGATTTCGGTGTGATTCGGATTTGAAAATTCGGAAGTTGATTTAATTAGTCATTAAGTGCTTCGAATTCTTTCAATACTTCCATCGAACTTGGTTTTGCAATTACTGCTTCTTTCGCCAACTGAGCTTTCATCAAATTGCGCCGATTGAATTGGTTGTAAAATACAATCGCATCTTGGATGTAGCGATTACGCGTCAGTTCTAGTTTCGCTGCGAGCTTCTCTGTATCATCCAATACCTTATCGTCGAGTTTAATGGAAAGCGCCTTCATGGGAATTTCGTTTTTACAAAAAGTAAATGGCGTTGGCCACATAAGCATCGTAAAAAAAATTAAAGCCAACTATATTTGCTCGAATCCAAATCACTAGCACAGTAGTGAACTCGAAGCTCCACCACTCCCCATTCAACATCGTAGTGCTCGCTGCAGGCCTGGGGTTCTTTATCGATACGTTCGATCTGTTTCTCTTCAACGTGTACCGCATACCATCGCTGAAAGAGTTGGGATATACGGGCGATGAACTCACGCGCATGGGTGAGTATTTATTGTCGGTTCAAATGCTCGGCATGATGGTCGGTGGCATTGTA
>JBJTRD010000176.1:0-4312 GCA_046075945.1 Flavobacteriales bacterium | reverse complement strand
CGCATACAAATTCCGTATTGCTCAATTTCGTAAGCCATCATAAATCCATCTATTCCCCGATACGGATTCCACCAGTTCGAATCGTCAATGCCCACATCTGTTGAGGAATAAATATCGATGGACGGTTTTGTCGTATCGAGCGGATGAGCAATCGTTTTTACGCATTCGTAGCCACAAATCTGTTTGGTTTCTTGCGTTTTTTCCAGCCGATATTGCATCATGCTATCAAACCAGGCCGCTGTTTCCTGCTCATTCATACGCATCGCCGAACGCATACTCATGTTTTTTAGTAGCTGCACAAATTCTTTTTTCGAATGATCGACAATAAAATCGGTCGTGAGCATGTCGTAACTGGACTTCAACGAAGCGTGAATTCTATGTTTCTTGAACGCTACTGTCATTTCCTTGGGGTAGAGTTCCATCATTACCGATGGCTGCTCATACGGATACGAGACATCGTAAACAATGGTGCCCTCTTTTCCCGATCCAACCTTGCTTAAGGTATCACAGGATGCTATCCATGTCACCAAAATCATGGCAAGAAAAAAACAAGCACATTTCGCTATCTTATTCACCGAATCTATTGTTTTCAACTACTCCTATCAGTTTGCTGCAGGCAAAAGAAACCTGCTCTATGGAACGCAAGGTAAGTAAATATTCAGAACTGCTCAGCCTACGATTTCAAACGTGGTTAAGTTAGGTTTGGAAAAATTAGAGCTCGATGATGATTCCAATGCTCGGCAATACGGTTCCGTTGGTATTGGTAATGAAATTGGGCAGATACTGTGAAGGATTGGACGGGTCAACCACCGGAAGCCCATTTCCGTCGCGCTTTACATCGAGTATTGGTTTCAATTCAGTGATATAACCATACGCATTTTGCACATCAAAATACAAATCAAGCGTCCATCGTTTGAGATACCATTTCTTATCAACCCTTACATCCAACTGCTGATAGCTACTTGCTCGCTGCGTGTTGAGCTGCGACCAATCTGTGATAGCTATTCCCAGTGCATTCCAGTTTTGAATATTCATAGAGGCTGCTACATTGTCGGGCGTGAATGGCAACCCACCACTGTATCGGAATACAAAGCCAACTTCCCAGTTGCGCTTGAACTGCTTGCCCCCTGTGATGCTGATAAGATGGCGGCTGTCCCACGCCGATGGAGCCCATTCACCGGATGCGCCGGTGAACTCGCTGTGCACATAGGTATAAGCCAGAATACCATAAAGTCCCTCGTAGAATTTCTGCTGGTAAAGAACTTCCATTCCATACGAACGACCGAGCCCGCTAGAGGTGAGCGCCTCGTTGCCTACCGTTCCAAAGTCAGCTCCCAAATTGGCTATGCTAATTCCACGATTAACGCTGACGGGATAATGGTCGTAGTATTTATAAAAACCCTCGGCAGAAATAATCGTATTGCGTTTGTCCCAATTGTATTGAACACCGGCCACACCCTGAGAGCATTTTACATACTGCATCGTTTTATTCACAAACACATCATTTACCTGATACCCCAGCGACAAATAATTGGGCTGTTGGTAGTAAATGCCCGCATTGGCGTTGAAGGTCCACTGAGGCGCAAATGAATAACGAACAGAAACACGCGGCGAAATCTGATTTTTCAGATTGCTCATACTCGCATTGAAACTGTTACCATCGCTGCGCAACCCGGCAGAGAGGGTAAGTCTGTTGTTGAGCAATACCTTACTCGATTGTATGAATGCGCCGTATTTGTGCAGATTAAAATTCGTACGATAACTCACGCGAAAAGTATCTGCAACAATCGGATTGTATTCGCTCAAATTCGAATAGTTGAAGTATTGAGCATATTCATAGGAAACACCGTAGAGTAATTTCCATCCTTGCCCTGAAAGTTTGTTTTCGATGCGCAGCTTATTTTCCTGCTCACTGCTGCTGTAATCGAATTTTCGCGGCTGCGACTCATCATTATTATAATATTTGAAAGCATCGTTTTGGAGCATGTTCCGACTGGCCACGACCGTCCATTTTCCTTTTTCTCCATAATGATCCCACTTCACGCCGAAGGTGTAATTCCATTGCTTATTGATAACAAGATTATCAAGGAGATAGCGATTGTATGCAAAGCTCTCGGAAGTGGAATCGTCGGCCAGTTTCAGATTCAATGCGAAATCGTCGAGTGCACCGAGTGAAATGATGGATAGTTTATTCTTCTCGTTGATATCCCATTTCCATTTCAAGTTGTAATCATTGTACGATGGCAGGAAGGGGAGGCCTAGTGCGCTGAAGAGGAATTGAAGGTAGCTTCTGCGAGCCGAAAAGGTAAGGCCCGAGTTCCTGCCCGTTGCGCCTTCCAGCGTGATGCCAATGTCGCTGCTGCCAACAATCATGTTGCTGGCCCATTTATCACGACGAGCATCTTTGAATTGAAACTCCATAACACTGCTGAGTGCATTGCCGCGAGCAGCAGGGAAGGCCCCGGCGTAAAAATCTACTTCGCTGATAAGGTCCACATTGATGAGTCCGCGCGGACCGCCATTCGATCCCTGGGTAGCAAAGTGGTTGATGTTGGGTATCTCAATTCCATCAATATAAAATCGATTTTCATTGGGTGCTCCACCGCGTATCACCAGGTCGTTGCGGAAACTTGGAATGGCCGCTACTCCCGGTAAGGTGCGGATTACTTTCGAAATGTCGCGGTCGCCGCCTGGGTTGCGTTTTATTTCATTCACACCAATGGAACGCACTGAAATGGGCGACTCGTCCTCGTTGGTTCGCTTGGTGGCCACAACTTCCACCGCACCCACCTCATTCACGACTTCCTCCAATTCAATAGTTACGGCAGCGGGCCGGTCGTTGGTTACCTCCACCTCGAATACGATGGCCTTCTTAAAACCAACGGCCGAACATTCCAGGTTGTACAACCCGGGTTGTAAGTTGGCAATGGCAAATTTCCCGTCAATATCGGTTACGGCACCATTGGTTGTGCCTTGTATCACAACAGGTGCAAATGGAACGGGCTCGTTTGAAGGTAGAGAAGTAACAACGCCCGATATAACCGCACTTTGCGCAAAGATACCAACGCATGCGCCCAGGCAAATTGCAAGGCTTACAATGCGACGTTTGAACTGTTGGCTATAAAGAAAAAAGGACAATGACAATGCGAGTTGGTTGCTGTGAGTCATGCCCCCATAAACAACCTACCGCTGCTTTTGTTTACCGCGCAATCCGATGCAAGCACCGTAGTGCTGAAAAACGTTTTTGAGCGGATCACTTTCCCAGGTTTCCTGCGATCCATTGATGATGGCGCGGGCTTCCTCCCATGCCTGCGTGCGCAAATCAGTGAGCGATGCACCCGCGTTGGCATACAATCCCCAATAGAATCGTTCGCCCAAATAAAATTGTAATTGCAACTTACCCTGGTAGCCGAATTCAACACTATTATACAAGTCCTTGGGAAGCGATGGAAAATAGATCGTCGAATCGATGACGCCTGAGATAATGTTGCGCGAGTTTATTTGAAGATAAGGCCCGATGGAAAGATTGATATGTCGCCCTAGACGCATGAGAACTGCCGATTGCAATTCATGCGCGCGAACGACGTAGCCTTCATTTAATTCTGATTGTCCCGCGGTTGGATAATCGAATTGAAATGACTTATTGAACATATTGAAACCGACCATCCAACCGAACACCTTGCCGCGAGAATGATCGAGCGAGACACCTGCACTCATGTTCCAATCCGGAATCGCACTCGCGTTTTCGAAACCACCTGAGAGTGTATTGCCATAGGCACCTGTTTGGATGGTAAAAGACGTTTGGCCATTCACCATCCATGTCATCAGGAATAAGCAGCAACTAAGGATAACTTGTTTCATTTGTTCAGTTATACCAACGCCCCGCAAAGGCGAGGCGTTGGTTGTATGTGAAATCTGTATTTTATGCTTTAGAAAGTACTTTAGGCGAAGCCGAAAGAATTTCATCATTTGCAAATTCTTTAAACTTCTCGAAGTTCTTGATGAATTTGTCCGCTAGCTCATTGGCTTTCGCATCGTAGGCCGCCTTGTCTTTCCAGGTATTGCGTGGGTTGAGCAGTTCCGTCGGCACCTCGGGGCAAGTTGTTGGCATTTGCAAGCCGAATACATCGTGTGTTTCATACGATACACCGTCCAGCTTACCTTCAAGCGCTGCAGTAATCATGGCCCGTGTGAACTTCAGCTTCATACGCTCGCCGGTACCATACGAACCGCCGCTCCAGCCGGTATTGATAAGCCATACCTGTGCGCCACTTTCTTCCATTTTCTTTCCGAGCATCTCGGCGTACTTCGT
>JBJTRD010000175.1:0-2667 GCA_046075945.1 Flavobacteriales bacterium | reverse complement strand
CCTGTTCGATGAAGTGAACATAAAATTCACACACGGCAACTGCTATGGTGTTATAGGGGCAAATGGTGCCGGTAAATCAACCTTCCTGAAAATCCTTTCGGGCGAAATCGAACCCATGACCGGTGATATCAGCATGGGGCCCGGTGAACGCATGAGTGTGCTCAAGCAAAATCACTTCGAATTCGACGCCTTCACGGTATTGAACTCGGTGCTCATGGGCAATCGTAAGCTGTGGGATTTAATGCAGGAAAAAGACACACTGTATGCGAAGGAAGATTTTTCGGATAAAGACGGCGAAAAGGCAGCTGAGCTCGAAACACTGTTTGCAGAAATGGACGGCTGGAATGCCGAAAGCGACGCTGCCAACCTATTGAGCGGACTTGGAATCAAGGAGGGTATTCACCACACCCTCATGAGTGAGCTGAGTGGTAAAGACAAAGTGAGGGTATTGCTTGCACAGGCGCTGTTCGGAAACCCGGAAATTCTCCTCCTCGACGAGCCCACCAACGACCTAGACGTAGAAACCATCACCTGGCTGGAAAACTTCTTGGCCGATTTTCAGAATACGGTCATTGTCGTTTCGCACGATCGTCACTTCCTCGATTCTGTTTGCACACACATCGTGGATATCGATTTCAGTAAGATTCAACTCTACACCGGTAACTACACGTTCTGGTACGAGTCTAGCCAGCTTGCCTTGCGTCAGCGTGCCGATCAGAATAAAAAGGTGGAAGACAAACGCAAGGAGCTTCAGGAGTTTGTGGAGCGATTCAGCGCCAACGCATCGAAATCTCGCCAAGCAACCAGCCGAAAGAAACTTCTCGACAAGCTGGTGATTGACAACATACAGCCGTCAACGCGCAAATACCCCGGCATCATCTTCCGTCCCGACCGCGACTGTGGTGATCAGATTTTAAATATTGAAAACCTATCGAAACACTCAGCTGAAGGTCAGTTGTTGTTTTCCGATGTTTCATTCAAATTACTAAAGGGCGACAAGGTGGCCATTCTCTCACGTGAACACAGCGCCATTACTGCCTTCTTCGATATTATTGCCGGTGAAGCCACCGCCGAAACAGGCGAAGTTGAATGGGGCAGCACCATTACCACAGCGTATTTACCCAATGAAAATGCTGCTTACTTTCAATCCGACGACAATCTAGTAGATTGGCTGCGCCAATATTCGCGCGACAAAGACGAGACGTATGTGCGCGGCTTCTTGGGTAAGATGTTATTCAGCGGTGAAGAGGTGTTGAAGAAATGCAACGTGCTGAGCGGCGGTGAAAAAGTACGCTGCATGATTTCTCGCATGATGCTCAACGGCGCGAACTGCCTCATTCTCGATGAGCCAACCAACCACCTGGATCTTGAGTCTATCACAGCTTTCAACAATGCCATGAAGGATTGGAAACATGTGGCGCTTTTCACCTCACATGACCACGAATTTGTGCAAACAGTTGCGAACAGAATTATTGAAATCACTCCATCCGGTGTCATCGATAAACGCATGAGCTATGACGAGTATCTTGAAGACAAGCAAATTAGGGCTTTGCGAGAGGGAATGTATGGGGTGAATAGTGAAATGGTGAAATAGTGAAATGGTGAGCGGTCATCATTCACTATGTCACTCATCCTTTCTGCTGAGCTTCACCTTTCCGGTATCTCCGTTATTCGCAGAAATTTTGACCGGCCTGTGGTGAAGAAATAAATCGACAGAGCAGCCAGGACAATTGATAATGTAACGAGGCAAACAATAAGCACCGAGTATCGGTTGTCATTTTGCCTTTCCAGTACGATTGCAATAAATCCCGGTACTGATGCGTGCAGAAAAGCATATGCCAGTTGATGAAAATTCGCCTTCCAGATTCGGGTGTTGTTTGCGCTTGCCTCAATGGTAGTGGTAGGACTGGAATATCGGTGCATCTTGAGGTAGACCTGATGTGAACCATCAGTCGTTTGGAAGTCTTTGGTTTGTCCATTTTCGAGGATACCTGCACGCTCCCCATCTATATAGACTTCGAAATCATGAGCCCAGAAAAAATATCGTTTGGGACGTTTAATGCGAATACTGGCCATAGGTTGTTTGATTGGGATTTAATGCCGGGAAAATTATTTATTTCACAAGTACTTTGCAATAGTGAATTTCACCGGTACTTAGACAACCTCACCCATCACCCTTCATCCCTCACCCCTCACCCCTTCCGTTGTATCTTGCACCAGCACAATGAAGGTCTTACTGCTCATTCCGCCGCTCACTCAACTCAACACGCCTTATCCGGCGACGGCTTATCTGAGTGGTTTATTGAGACAGGAAGGATATACCTTTCAGCAAGGTGATCTCGGGTTGGATTTGGTGCTGCGTGTTTTCAATAAATCAGGCTTTGTACAATTGTTCGATGCTATCGAAGCCGGTAATTTCAAGCTTCCTGTAGCACTGGAAAATCTTCTTACGCGCAGAAGGCACTATGAAGAAACGATTGACTCGGTCATTGATTTTCTGCAAAATGATCGCTATTCATTTGCCTATCGTATTGCGAACAGCAATTATTTACCGGAGGGAAACCGCTTCAAGACGATTACTGATATTGAATGGTTCTTTGGGAATATTGGTGTTCAGGATAAAGCACGATATAAGTGCACGATGTATCTGGAGGATGTTGCCGATCT
>JBJTRD010000174.1:0-2035 GCA_046075945.1 Flavobacteriales bacterium | reverse complement strand
CTTCATTTTTTCTTGTGCATCACGCTGCAGTGAAATGTCGGGTGCGGCATCATCCTGCTTCTTTTTATCGAGCGCCTTTTCAATTTCAGGATTGTGAGTGTTAAGTCTGAAAATCTTGACATCTTTGAGGTTCATGTCGCAATGGTCCGTACCGTAAAACCAACCTCTCCAGAACCAATCAAGATCGACCGCACTGGCGTCTTCCATGGAACGGAAGAAGTCGTCGGGAGTGGGGTGGCGAAACGCCCAGCGGCGGCAATATTCTTTGAAAGCATAGTCAAAAAGTTCGCGGCCCATAACGGTCTCGCGCAAAATGTTCAGCGCAGTAGCGGGTTTGCCGTAGGCATTGTTGCCGAATTGGTAAATGCTTTCACTGTTGGTCATAATAGGACTCATGGTGCTTTTGTCGCCTCGCATATAGTCTACAATGTTGCGAGCCGGGCCGCGCCGTGTGGGGTAGTTGCGGTCGTATTCCTTCTCTGCCAGGTATTGCACAAACGTGTTCAATCCTTCATCCATCCAGGTCCACTGGCGCTCGTCGCTGTTGATGATCATGGGGAAGAAATTGTGTCCTACTTCGTGGATGATTACCGATATCATTCCATCGCGTGTGCCTTGGTCGTAGGTGCCATCTTTTTCAGGACGGCCTCCATTAAAGCAAATCATGGGGTATTCCATTCCCATCCATTTGGTATGAACCGAAATCGCAACCGGATACGGGTAATCGATGGTGTGTTTGCTGTAACTGCGTAAAGTGTGGGCTACCACGCGGGTGCTAAACTGACCCCAAAGCGGATTGCCTTCTTTGGGGTAATACGACATCGCTAGTGGAGTTTTGTCTCCAATTTTCACGGCTTGTGCATCCCATATGAATTTGCGTGAGTTTGCGAAGGCGAAGTCGCGCACATTCTCCGCTTTGAAGTGCCAGGTTTTCGTTTTAGTGGTCTCTTTGTTTTTCTCCTTTCTTTCGGCCTCTTTCTGCGTTGTAATTACAACGGGTTCGTCCGATGTTTTAGCGGAATTGAATCGCTTCAACTCCTCGGCGGTGAGCACGTCTTTCGCATTCTGCAGAACTCCGGTTGCTGCAACCACGTGGTCGGCAGGAACGGTAATTTTTACATCGTAATTACCGAAGTTGAGGGTAAACTCACCCATGCCCAGGAACTGCTTATGCTGCCATCCCTGGTTGTCGCAATAGACCACCATGCGAGGGAAAAACTGCGCCATGGTATAGAGGTAGTTTCCGTCTTCCTCGAAATACTCGTAGCCACTTCTTCCGCCGAGTCGAATGCGGTCGTTGATATTGTACCACCATTTGATTTTAAAAACAAAAGTTCCTCCCGGTTTCAATGGCTGCGGAAGATCAATGCGCATCATGGTTTTGTTGATGGTGTAGGGGAGTGCTTTACCCGATGCATCGCGAACATGATCCAGTTTGAAGCCCCCGTCGTACCAGGGGTTGAGATCAATTAAGTCGTTGTAGCTCACGCTTTCATTGATCTTCATTTGTTCAATCGCATAGCTGTCAGCATCTTTAGCAAAAGCGTTCTGATCGAGCTGAAGCCATATATAACTCAGCGCGTCAGGCGATTGATTAAAATAGGTGATGGTTTCATCACCATAAAGCGTTTGTGTTGCATCATCGATGGTAATATTCATCACGTAATCGGCTCGCTGCTGCCAGTAAGCATTGCCGGGTGCGCCGCTCGCGGTGCGCTGCTCGTTGGGTGTCGCCAGTTCAGGGCCAAGCTGCTTGAATTTATCTTCCCAATACTTGGTAGGTTCTGTTTGCGACAGTGCTACCAGAGGCAACAACAGGGCGATGGTAATAAGAATTTTCATAGTCGAATAGGGTGTTCAAATGTAGGCCAATTTGTGAAGTACAAGATCCCTGTGTTGCTGGCATACTGATTACTTTTGTTGCATAAGAAACGATTATGCGCCCACTTACTGAACAAGATGAAGAATTACTGGAAGAGCTTTTATTGGCTGATGGTAAAAAACTGGTTCTCTTCAATGACGAGGTAAATACATT
>JBJTRD010000173.1:0-7736 GCA_046075945.1 Flavobacteriales bacterium | reverse complement strand
GTAAATGGGTCGATACGCTGGCCCCAGTTGTATCCGTGCGTACCTTGTGCGTTGAGGGACGGTAGAAAGCTTCCCATAGCCGACGTTTCATTGAGTTCACTGAGCCCAATGCTTTCTTCACTGAGTCGGATGCTGAGGTTTTTTTGAAAGGCGTATGCGATACATGAATCCAGCGACCATGTTTGACCATAAGAGGTCGTCACAAAGAGCATGCTTACGCATACGAAGCCAACTTTCAATGAATTGAGTGAGAAAAACATTTCAAGCACAAACTTAGGAGAGAAGCCCCGATTTTGGCTTAAAAACATCAGAGCAGAACAAATGGTTTATCTCACCCTGAAATAGATGTTATACGCAGGTTTATTTGGATTTCCTGGCGGTGCCGTCTGTCCAATGCACTTCAACGATTCGGATAAAGACCTTCGTTGCGCCTTCAACCCACACCGTTTCCAAGTCTTTTGAAGTTTCGTTCACTTTGATGGGACTGATAAAATTGCCCGATTGCCATTGTCCGTCTTTCGTGCCCTTCTTCGAGCCGAAGTTGTCGTAAAAGTCGGCTTTCCACTTCAACCCATCCACTTCTTTTGTGCCATTGTTTTTGAACTCTACGTAATACCCTGCATTGTATCCGAGCGTGTTTTGCGTTACGGCTGAAACAATTTCAACCGATGCAAGTCCCACGTTCTTCTGTGAGTGCAACACGGAGGAAGCAAAAAGCAAAAAACTAATGATCAGTGTAAAGCGCATCGGTTTAAAGTTGATTGTTGGATTGAGTAGAAGGGTAAAAGTTGGAATACTGATTTAAAAAAAAGTAATACAGGTGAAAAGCGAAATGGAAAGTCGGCTATAATCCAATGACCTCTATCTCTACGCGTCGATTGGCGCTAATCTGCCACTCTGTTTGGGGATCGGGAAAAAGCATCTGTTTGCTACCCATACCGCGAGTCGAAAGCCGGTCAGAGGAAATGCCATGTTGCACCAGATAATCCACAACGGCTTCTGCTCTCTTTTCCGAAGCCCTGCGATAAAAAGCGTCTGAGTTCTTTTTTTCTTCATTGACCGGGCAGTTGGCATGACCTATAATGCAAATTTTCACGGAAGGGTTGATGGTGAGGAATTGTACTAACTCTTCCAACGCCGGAACCGACTTGTGATAGAGTTGAGTTTCGTCGCCCAGGAAAATGATGTCTTCAATACTCGTTTTGAGACCAACCGAAAGTGGTTTTAATTCTATACGTTCGTAGTGCACTTTCGCTTCTGATGGCCAGAACTTATGGGCGTAATACATATAACCTTCCTTATTTACCGAAACAGTGTAGATGCGATAATTTTTAATGAGCAATGTAGAATCTGTGAAATTTTTAAATACGACTGTCTTACGTGGGTTGAGACCTTTCACCATTACGTCGGCTCCCATGTATAACTTCGTTTTGAAATCGGTAACCGAAATTTGCATTTGCTGATCTTCAATATCGGGCCCCTGGGCTGAATCGATTTTCATCTCCTGAAAGAATTGAGAAAAGGAGGTTTTCATCGCAACAACGAGGACGAACAGTAGTAGATATTTCGGAAGCGCTGGCTTCATTTGGCCATGTATAAGCAAATAGTATGGCGCTAAAATAGGGAATTCTGCCAATAATTGAAACAAAGAATGCAAAAAGGAATCAACAATTCTGCTCAGGAGCGGAACAAGGCCAGTATCCTTTTTCTGAAAAACACCAGGGCAACACTGGCCAGCAAGACATAGGGAATAATCATCAGGTAAATAATACCTGCATTGAGCCCTTCTCCGATGCCTTTATCCACATGTTCAGTGGCACTTTCTGCAGTGGCCTTGCACATGGCACATTGTGCGAGCACTGCGGTATGCAGCAATAAGGATACAAGAGCCAAAGTGGAAATGCGCAGGATTGTTTTCATACCTCAAAAATAAGTGGTAAGGTGCTCAACAAATAAATCAGGTGTAATAGGGGCTAATCATCAAATAAACGATTACCCCGCTAATGGCCACATAGAACCAAATAGGCCAGGTGATGCGCGCAATTTTCTTATGAGCAGCGAAGTCGGCTGTCAGTCCGCGATAGGTAGTGAACAGGATAAAGGGCAGAATGGTCGCGGCAAGTATGATGTGGGTGATAAGTATGAACAGATAGAATCCACGCATGGGGGCATCTTTGGGGTAGCTGGTATCGCCCGTGAGAACGTGATGTGCGATGTAGCAAACGAGAAAAATAAACGAAAGTACCATGGCTGAAAGCATGAGTCGCTTGTGGAGCACGTAGTTTTTCTGTTTTACTGCTATCAAAGCCGCTGCAAGTATTATTGCTACGGTACCATTGGTAAACGCATTGATACTTGCGAACAGGTGCGGATCGAACCCAAGGTCAGCTCCAACGTGAATGTACTTCAACGAAACAACCACGAGAAAAACCGCTATTGAAAAAAGCCAGATAATCAGCTTGGCTCTGGGGTCGTTCTTTGTCAGCGATGGTTCAATCATGGAGTAGGTTGTGTTGATAGAAATAGAGCGTCTTCATACAGACTGTTCATGCTTGGTGTTGATGTACCATCGTAGTAGCCGCGCATGCGCAATTGCCTGTCGAGTAGGGTTACCTTGTCGGTGTGGAAAATGCCTCCCTGCGCTGTGTCGGATGGAAATGCGGTGAGCAAAAAACCATGTTGGGCTAAATCATAAATGTCGGAGGGCTTGCCTGTGAGGAAGTTCCAATGGTTCAGATTTGCGCCAATTTTATCGGCATAGGCCCGCAGTTTTTCCGGAGTGTCTGATTCAGGTTTCACCGAAAAGGACAAGAAACGGACTGGTGCGTCGGGATGCTCCTTTTTGAATTTGTCTTGCAGGCGCACCATTTGCGCACTCATCATCGGACAAATTGTAGGACACTCGGTGAAGAAAAAATCGACCAGGGTAATGTAGCCCGCATAATCTGCCTGCGTGATGTAAGTGCTATCCTGATTGATAAAACTGAATTTCGGAATCGGGTAGTATAAGGTGTCCAGCTGCTCAGAGCCATCGGGTAGTGTGAGGGCGTCCACATCGAACTCACCAAAAAAAGGCAGTTGTTTTTTTTCTCCTGTTGAATTTGTTCCTGTCGAATTGTTGCAGGAAAAAAGCACGAGAACAATTGCTCCCAGGCCAATGATTTTAAGGCTGTGCGCTTTCATTGGCTTTGCGTTGCTGATAGCGAAGGAGGTCAATTTCTTTTTTGAGCAATGCAATGTCTTGCACCATCCCAGGAATAGAGTCGCCGCCGCCGCCAAGGAAGTGGTATTCCGTATTTCCGTATTCTCCGCGGATGTGCCCTTCAGCATCGATGAGCTTGAAAATAGCTTCATTGGATAGGTCGTTAATAAGAAGGCCATTGCGAATAAACGATTGCATTGCATCCTGATTTCCCGTCAGAAATTTCCACTTTCCTGCGAAGGCATTGTACCGTGTGTTCTGCTCGATATACGCGCGTGTCAATGCAGCCGAATCTTTTTCACATTGCGTAGAAAAAACAACGATGGCAATATCGGGTTCGCTGCGATACTTGAAATTAATGTTCAGTAGTCGTTCAGTAATTTGTGAGACGTGTTCATCGGTTGTAGAGTAACACGCTGCTACCCACACTTTACCCAACATAGAATCGCGCGTTACCACGGTGCCGGTTTCATCTGCAAAAGCAAAATCAGGAATCCGATAATGTGGATCTTCAGCTAACGAATTTTCGGGACCCACAAAAGGTAGCGTCTTGAAATTGTGTTTGCTGAACACCCCGAAGAGCAACAACCAAATGAGTGGAAACAAAAAAAGTATACCGGCAAGGCCAATATACTTTTTCCATTTCGAACGAGTCGACATATTTTTAACGGAAGGTATTGTTCAAATCCTGAACGGAGAGACCTTCGTAAAGTCCAATAAAAATAAGGTAGAGAATGAAGAGCGCGTAAGGTAAAAGCACCACGTACTTCAGGTTTTTACGTTCATCGCCAAGGTGCATGAAAATGAGCACAATGTAGGCTGCCTTCACAAGGGTAAGAATGATGAACAGGAGCTTAATAGTTTCCCAGGTAAATGTGCCGTTGCGTTTGAAGTAAACGCCCATGAAAATTTCGAATACGGTTACCACGGTGAGTATAACCGTCACCATATACAACTTCTTACGAATTTTTACACCCTCCTCTTCGCTGTGTCGTGCATTGGTGGAGTAGCTGTCATTAACAATCAAATCGTCTCTTTCCATGGTTGTGTCGAGTTATCGTGCTTTGAATAGAAATCTATTAAACGAGGTAGAAGAAGGTGAATACGAATACCCACACCAAATCTACGAAGTGCCAGAACAGTCCCACCTTTTCTACCATTTCGTAGTGGCCGCGGCGCTCGAATACTCCGCGAACGGCCATCAGGAAGATGATAAGGTTGATGATTACACCTTGCAATACGTGAAAACCGTGAAAGCCGGTGATGAAGAAAAAGAAATTGGCGTATTGCTGCTGAACGGCATATTCGTTTTTATGAAGGTTGGCACCAAATACAAGTGTATTGGACGCCATGTTTTTCATGATTTTTTCAGCTTCTTCGCCGGTTACGGTCAATTTGCGCAAATCCTTGCCGTCTTTGTGCTCAAGCGTGTATTTGTTGAGAACCAGTTCCAATGGATACTCCTGAGGACCTGCGTGTGCTTCCGTTCCATGAGCTTCGTGACCATGGGCGTTTGGACCAGCGTGTGCAGCCGGCATTATGACCATTTTTCCGTTTTCTATCACCACCTGGTCTCCATGCTCGAGAGCATGCTCGTAGGCGTGGCCCATATCGGCAGTCATGTGTACCCATGAACCACCTGTTAATTCCATTGGTATGGGTTGGTTGTGATTGTCAACAGCAGCAACGGTCATAGGAGCGTTTACTTGAAATCCGCCGCCGGATCCATGTATAAAATGCGACCATTCCCAAGCTTGTGAACCCAAGAAGAAGAAGCCACCGAGTACCGTGTAACCCATCCACTTGATAACACCTTTCTTGTCCATACGGTGGCCCGCTTCAACAGCAAGTACCATGGTGACAGAAGAGATGATGAGGATGAACGTCATCAAGGCCACATAAATGAGAGGGTAGCTTCCGTGCAGGCCGGGCAGTGACTCGAATACTTGTTCGCCTACAGGCCATAAATCGGCAGAGCCATGACGAATTACTCCGTAAGCTGTGAGCAGACCTCCGAACGTCAAAGCGTCCGATACGAGGAAGTACCACATCATCATTTTTCCGTAACTGATGCCGAAAGGCGACTGTCCGCCGCTCCACAATTGGTCTTTACTTACCGCTTGAGCCTGTCCTGCCATACGAATTGAAAATTTGCCGCAAGTTTACTAATCAAATCGCCTTCGTAGGGCAGCGGTGTTAAAAAAATTGACACGCTTTGTTGGGAAACGTAGGTAAATAGTCTGTAGGCCCCGAAAACACGGAGGATTCCACTTAGTTTAAATCGTTTCTAAATAAGATTAAAACAGGACGAATAAAAAGTAAAACAGATAGAGCCACAGCCCACCCAAGAAGTGCCAATACATGCCACTGACGTATACACTCAATGTATTGTCGCGGTTGATACGACCCTTGGCAATTCGGACGGTGTTTACGACGAGATAAATAAGCCCGAGGAGAAGGTGAATGACGTGCACGTAAATAACGATACTCAGCATAGCACCGAACGCGTTGAAGGTGGTCATGACGTTGTTGGTGACAGCTCGTGACGGGTCGCTCGGTTTGTAGTATTCATTTCCTTCTTTCACCAGGCGTTCGTTATTCATTTCGAACCAGTAGTCCGATCCGTATTCACCGGTTAGTTTTCCCAGTGTGTTCCAGCGATAAGAAGAAAGGCCTTGCTCGTTTTGTGTAATGGTGAAGCCTAGACCACGCTCAGCCATGTGCTTCCACCCGGCGTGCTGCGATACCGTGAATGCAATACCCAACGCAAGGGTTACCACATGCAGGGTAATTCCTAACGACTGATTGCCTTTTTTAAGGGCGCGCAGACAGAGAATAAGTGTAACCGAAGAGGCGATAATGAATGCGTTGCTCAACCAGAAATACACGGGTGGTGTCATGTGCAACCAGATGAGCTTTCCATAAAGCACAATGAGAGCGCTGGTGATTCCCCCGAAAAGCATAACGATGGCAAGGATGATAAACCACATCATCATTTTGCGTGTGCGCACTTTGATGGCGGGATCCAGGCCTTCGAATACGTCTTTTTTCGCAAGTGCCGGGTTAACTTCTGGTTGACTCATGGTGTGCTATTTAGATTTACAACAAGGGAAGATGCTTAACAGTTCGCCGGGGGTCAGGAGGGGATCTTATCAATTACATAGGCCAACTGAACAACAGGCAAATAGAAAAAGGAAGCAAACATGACTTTTCGGGCATCGGCCGTATCGCAGGATTGAACCAAACGAAAAGCGTAATACGACATGAAAACCCCTGCAAGCGCAGTGATGATTGCCGCGATATTTCCCGTCATAGGTGCTTCGAGGGGCAGGGCCCATGGCAACAGACTCACAGGGATGAGAAAGAGCGAATAGAGTAAAATCTGATACGCCGTTTTTTTGCTACGCCCTTCATTGAATGGCAGCAGTTTATATCCTCCGCGCAAATAGTCATCGTGCGCTACCCAGGCAATAGCCCAAAAATGCGGGAACTGCCACATGAACTGCATGGCAAACAATAAACCCGCTTCCAAGCCGAAATCGTTCGTGGCTGCTACATAACCAAGCATGGGCGGAATGGCTCCGGGAAACGCTCCAACGAAAACAGCCAGACTGCTTACACGTTTTAAAGGAGTATAGAGAGCGACATAAAGCACAAAAGCTGAAGCTCCCAAAATGCCGCAGGCAGTGCCGCAGTAATACCAAAGAATGATGATGCCTGCAATACCTGCAATCATGGAGATGGTAACGGCGACCTGTACCGACATGCGCCCGGTTGGGATAGGACGATTCTGAGTGCGAATCATGAGCTTGTCCCATTCGCGTTCGAGCGCCTGATTGAGCCCATTGCTTCCGCCTGTGAGTAACAGACCGCCTATGCATAAGGCGGCGAGAGTTGCGCTATTTGTTTCCGATGTACCCATGTAATAGCTGAGCACGGCGGAAATAATTACGAGCAGCGTGAGTCGCAGTTTAAACAGCATAGCAACATCGCGCAAAAAAGATGTCTGAGCGGTAGTAATGGTAGCTGTTTCTGTATCCTGCACGAAGGTGGAAATTGGGGGGCGAAGATAGTATGGTAAATGAATAACAATCTATTCTGCATGGTTTCAATTTGCCGCTATCAGAGAGTTCTTACTTTTAGCCGCACGATGTCGATGCGAGGTTACCATATCATCTTCTTATTTCAGTGCGTTGCATGCCTCGGTGCTTTCGCCCAGGAACCGGTCGATTCGCTGCATCGGCTGAATTGTGATGCACAGTCAAGGCCGCACTCCAATTTGCAGGAATCATTGAGTTTGTCTGCTGCTGACACCTCACAGCGACTGCAACTTTTTCCTACTGTAAACATGAATGGAGGATTGGACAGTCGCGTTGTTTCTTCCTCATGGCTTGGCGGCGGAATGCAATGGAGTCCAAATAGCCGCTGGTCTGTCATAGCAGGTTATGCACTTGCCGGAGGAATGCTCCCCGATTATCAGGAGCGATTTGCGAAAAACGATGGCTTTATTCCCGGCTTTGGATATGCGGTGGCC
>JBJTRD010000172.1:0-3183 GCA_046075945.1 Flavobacteriales bacterium | reverse complement strand
TTGCTGGCCGAAGAAAAGGGAGCAATTATCAAAGTCATTCCCATTCACGATAATGGAACCTGGCAAATAGATGCACTCGACGCTCTGATCAGTGAACGCACCAAATTCGTTGCGGTGAATCATGTTTCGAATGCACTGGGAACAATCAACCCGATTGAAATACTCATTGCAAAAGCACACGCCGCAGGCGCAAAGGTGCTCATCGATGGTGCACAATCGGTGACGCACATGCCCATCGATGTGCAAGCACTCGATTGCGATTTCTTTTGTTTCAGCGCGCACAAATTGTACGGACCCACCGGCGTGGGTGTACTGTATGGAAAGCGTGAACTACTCGAAGCCATGCCGCCGTGGCGCGGAGGTGGGGAGATGATTAAAAGCGTATCGTTTGAAAAAACGACCTATAACGAATTGCCTCACAAGTTTGAAGCAGGCACGCCGCACATAGCCGGTGTGATTGGCTTTGGCGCTGCACTGGAGTTTGTGCAATCACTTGCGTGGGACGATGTTGCAGCGCACAAAAAAGAAATTCTCCATCACGCAACATCGGAATTATTGAACATCGAAGGCCTGCGCATTTTTGGAACCGCTGCAACAAAGGCGCCCGTCATCTCATTCAATGTCGGTAACCTACATCCGTTCGACATCGGCACATTGCTCGACCAGCAAGGTGTTGCTGTGCGCACCGGGCATCATTGTACTGAGCCGCTTTGGAATTTTTACCAAGTGCCGGGAACGGTGCGGGCATCGTTCGCCATCTACAACACCGGAGAAGAAATTCAGACTTTTGTAACCGCCTTGAAAAAAGCCATAACGCTATTGTCGTGAGTATCGAAAGCAAGCAACAGGAAATCATGGAAGAGTTCAGCGTGTTCGGCGACTGGATGCAGAAGTACGAATACATCATCGAACTCGGCCGTGACCTGCCACTTATTGAAGAGTCGCAGAAGAACGACGACTTGCTAATCAAGGGCTGTCAGTCGCGTGTGTGGCTGAATGCAACGCGCAATGAAGACGGCACCTTGCATTTCACGGCCGACAGCGATGCCATCATCACCAAAGGACTGGTTGCACTCATCGTGCGTGTGCTCGATGGTGAAAAACCTGCCGACATCGCGCAAGCCGATTTGCATTTCATCAAAGAAATTGGATTAAGTGAACACCTCTCCCCTACTCGCAGCAATGGTTTAGCGAGTATGATTAAACAAATGAAAACCTACGGCCTGGCGTACATGGCCCAATCATAACCGACATTTGCATCCCGACGCTATGGACATCGAACAACGCAACGCACTGGAAGGAAAGATTATCGAGATGCTCAAGACCATCTTCGATCCGGAGATTCCGGTCGATATCTATGAACTTGGCCTCATCTACAACATCGGCATCGACGACGCTGCGGCGGTTACCATCCTCATGACCTTGACCTCGCCATCTTGTCCGGTTGCAGAAACGCTTCCTCCTGAAGTCGAACAAAAAGTCGCATCTGTGGAAGGTGTCGCATCTGCCAAAGTCGAAATCACCTGGGACCCATCATGGGACAAGAGCATGATGAGTGAATCTGCGCAGTTGGAGCTCGGATTTCTTTAGTGGCGAATGACGAGTGGCGAGTGAAATGCCCCATTCGTTATTCGCCGCTCGCCATTCGCCACTATATTTGTTCCATGAGCAAAATCATCGTACCCACCGACTTCACCCCTGTTTCGGAAATAGCTCTTCGCTACGCTAGCCAGCTGGCAGGCTACATTAAAAGCGAAGTTCACCTCTTGCACATTGTAGAGAACGAAGAGGAACGCGCAGAAGCAGAATCGAAAATGAAAGACATGCTCACCCGCATGAATGTAAGCAACGTGGGGACCCTCACCGATGTAGGCAACATTTTCGATGATATTCCGGATATGGCCGAACGCGAGAAAGCGGAGCTCGTCGTGATGGGCACGCACGGCTTGCGTGGCATGCAGTTCATCGTTGGTTCGAACGCGCTGCGCGTGGTTTCGGAAGGAAATGTTCCTTTCATTATCGTTCAGGAAGAAACAAAACGATCAGCCAACATTCAGAAAATTCTGGCGCCACTCGATTTACACCAGGAAACAAAACAGAAGTTGAAAATCGTTGTCGACGTGGCTCAAAAATTCGGTGCTGAAGTACATCTTGTTTCCCCAAAGGAAACGGACGAATACCTGCACAATAAACTCGCTCGCAACGTGGCCTATGCAGAAGGCTATCTGGAAGAGCGCAACGTCAAATACAAGACATCAGTAACCGAGGCCAGTTCCGGAGGATTCGTGAAGGACTTGCTGAAGTATGCGAACTATGCGGAGATTGATCTCATCTGCATTCTCAATACCGCTGAAGACCGCCTCGTGCATGCCTTTGGTATCGACCGCGAACAGAAAATCATTACCAACGAAGCGGGAATCCCCGTGATGATTTTGAATCCGGCAGCGACGTATAAGGACAGTGCGTCGGTGTTCGCTCAGTGATGATTACGGATTACAGATTACGAATTAGGGGCTCCTGAATTACTGGAAAATTTGCCAATAGCAATTGGTAACACAGCAATTCGTAATCCGCAATCCGTAATTCGTAATCACTACTTTTGCCCTCGGACTTTATCCTCCTATTTCATGACCCCAAAACGCATTCGCGTGCGCTTTGCCCCCAGTCCTACAGGACCATTGCACATGGGTGGCGTGCGTACGGCTTTATACAATTATCTGTTCGCTAAAAAACACGGCGGTGATTTCGTGTTGCGCATTGAAGACACAGACCAAGGACGCTTCGTTCCCGGTGCGGAAGAATACATCATCGAGGCACTAAAATGGTGCGGTATCGAACCCAATGAAGGCCTTGGTTTTGGCGATGGTCCATACGCTCCGTATCGCCAGAGCGAACGCAAGCCTATGTTCCGTCAGTATGCGGAGCAGTTGGTAAATAGTGGTCATGCCTACTACGCATTCGACACTCCAGAAGAAATGGATACACTACGCAAACAAGCAGAAGCGAATAAACAAACGTTCTCTTACGACGCTCGCACGCGCATGCAGTTGCAGAATTCACTTGCACTAAGCGAAACCGAAGTGAAGCAGCGCATCGAAAGCGGAATGCCCTACGTCATTCGATTGAAAGTGCCTCAAGGTGAAAACATTCACATCAACGACCTCATTCGCGGTGAGGTGGTGT
>JBJTRD010000171.1:0-5633 GCA_046075945.1 Flavobacteriales bacterium | reverse complement strand
TTCTAAATCCTTTCTTGTTGTATTTGGCAATAATATTTTGCTTGTCTTCTTCGTATTTCTCTTCTAGAAATTTGGAAGCTTTGAAAATGCGTGTCCAGTCGCGCTCTTTCGTCTCTTTCATGGAGCGTTTCACGGCAGACGTGCTCATCACTGGACGCATTTTTTTGCCTTTGATAAAGAAAAAATCACGCTTTTCTTCCGCTATACCTGCGCCCTCCACCACGATTTGCTCAATCTTGATGCGATTTCCTTTGCGCACATCGAACTCGAGAATGACACCGTTTTGCAGCGTTGGATCGGGCCGCTCAGAAATCGATACCTGCGCCGAATAAAACCCTTTCTCGATGTAATAGTCACGAATCGATTTAATGGCGTTGTTCTTCACATTGTCTGTGCTGATGGTCATGGTGCGGAGGTCGAGCTTTTCGCGCAGATTGTCTGCTTCCGATTTTTTGACACCGTTAATCACGTATTTCGTCATGCGGGCCGACTCTTTTAGACTGATGACTAGAAACACGTCGTTGCCCCGGAATTCAGCAGCATAGATTCCAATATCCGTGAAAAGCTTCTGTTTCCATAGTTTGCGAATTGCATCGGTAATGGCATCACCGGGTATGGCAATTTCGTCGCCCTCCTGCAATCCGCTGAATAGTTTGATGGCCTGAACATCGGTGTATTGTGCACCAACGACCGTAATGCCGGCAATTCGATAGTTGAGTGGTGCGGCATAATCGACCTGATTACCTATGATGGTTTGACTTTGTGCGCTAGTTATACCAAGCAAAATGGCAGAGATAAAGGCGCAACATTGAATGAACCTGCGAACTAGTCCCGTTTGAAAAGATGGAAAGGGGTTGACGTGGTTCATCAGTGAGGGTCTGGAATCGATTCGGAAGCAATTTGTTCGGAGGTTTTACCGAAACGTCTTTCGCGCGATTGAAAATCGACGATTGCAGTGTAAAAATCTTCTTCTCGGAAGTCGGGCCAGAGCGTAGGTGTGAAGTAGAGCTCCGCATAGGCAATTTGCCATAGCAGAAAATTGCTAATGCGTTCTTCACCGCTGGTGCGAATAAGCAGTTCAGGATCCGGAAAGGCTGCAGTCGACAGTTTGGATGCGAATAATTCATCCGTGATTTTGTCGGCCTGTATTCCTTCAGCAACGATTTGCCTTACCGCATGGGTTATTTCCCATCGTGCGCTGTAATTCAATGCCAGAATAAGGTTCACACGGCTGTGATGCGAGGTTTGCTGAATTGCATATTGCAGCTGATTGTTGCAATCGAAAGGTAGTTTTTCCAAATCACCGATTGCATGCAGACGCACTTCGTTTTCGTTGAGTTCCGGTAATTCTCCCACGATTGTTTGGACCAGCAGATTCATCAAAGCATCGACTTCCTCTTTGGGGCGATTCCAGTTCTCTGTGGAAAAAGCGTAGAGGGTCAGAAATTTTACTCCACTCCGCGTGGCTGCTTTTAATGCAGCCCGCACAGATTCTACGCCGTGCGAATGACCGAAGATTCTCTCCTTCCCTTGGCCTTTTGCCCAACGGCCATTGCCATCCATGATGATGGCCACGTGGCTGGGCACACGGGTGGATTCGATTTGGTCAAACAAGCTCATGAAATCTTTTTCGGATGATCCTTCCAAAGGTGCGCAAATTTAGGTGTTTGCACATCCTTTTCCGAATGCCAAAAAAGGTTGAATCATGAAAATTTCAACTATTCGTGCTCCCAGCAGGTAGTTGCTTTTTTATCGAGTCGAATATTGAGTGAAACCATGGAAAAGAAATAGAAGTCTTTTCGACCGGGATCACCACGCTGAAGACCTCCATTGTTGTCGCCTGCAGCATTCGGTATTTCAGGTTGAATGCTTCGGTCGGACAATGCCGCAGCCAATTGACCATTTAAATCTGCAAGCGCTCCAGGATCTACATATTTGCCCGAAATGTCGTCCAGATAGTCTGTCCATGTTTTGCGTACCCCCCATTCGATACTCAATCCGAAAATGGCGAATAAATTTGTTTTAATACCTGCACCAAAGGGCACCGAAAACATATTGGTTTTGTATTTTTCTTCGCCGAGATCCGTTCCCTGTCCTTCAGTGCCCAGTGGCTGCAATTCGTACCAGGTGCCACGAAACTCTGCCATGGGCCGCATGCGATAATATGCAAGCCCGGCAAAAAGGTAGGGTGAAATAGGGAATTCACGATTGCCCAGCTGATAGTTGAAGAAATTCAATTCGCCCTGAACACTGCCTTCGATAATTTGATTTCGGAAACTTAGGTTTCGATTGCGAATCCAGGGGTCTTCGCTATATGAATCCCAGGCTTCAATGACGTGGTAGAGTATGCTTGATTTTAGCGTCCATCGGCGGTTGAAGCTGTTGCGGAAAGAAATGCCCCCACCGCCTTTCAACTTGGTCCCGAAATGTTTGTAGGGATTGATTTCACCGATGTAATAACTCGTTCCTAACAGAAGTCCTACATCTTTACTGCGCTCGAATTTGTTTTTCTGCGCAACACCGGGCAACGAAATCACAATGAGTAAGAGAATCCCTATGAATTTCACGGCTATGTCAACGAAACGAAATGTCATCTATTGTCTGTACGATGGAACGATTGAAAAAGTTGCTTAGGTTCTCTTACTGCGAGCATCGAGGCCCCAACCCATCTTTTGGCGTATGGTATTGAAAAACCCGAAGCCCGGCAGACTAATCAAGTGAAATTCAAAACTAGCCCGGGTCAAATCTACAATTGTCTCATTGTCTATCAGAAAAGTTCGGCTGTCGAGCGTGAGCGCAAAGTTGGGTTCACGTCCTTCCGCCCTCAGCGAAACCTTGGTTGTGTTGGGTAATACAAAGGGCCTTACATTCAGATTGTGCGGCGCAATCGGAGTTAGTATTACATTATTACTCTCGGGCATCACAATGGGGCCGCCGCAACTGAGCGAGTAAGCGGTAGATCCTGTGGGCGTAGATACAATGAGACCATCCGCCCAATAGGTGCTCATAAACTGGTCGTTCACATATGCATGCACCGCTATCATACTACTGCGCTGCTTGTTGGTGATAGTCACATCATTGAGCGCAAACGGGAAGTCACCAAAATCTTGCTGGGCGCTTTTTATTTCAATCAACGATCGCCGGTCAAGTGTAAACTGCTGATTAGCTAACGCCTCGATGGCCTGGTCTGCATCGGTTCCTGAAATAGGTGAGAGAAAACCAAGTCGCCCCGTATTGATACCCAGCACGGGTATGCGTGTATCGCGAATGATGGAGGCAGTCTCCAGCAATGTGCCGTCGCCTCCTACACTGAGTAAAAAGGATACACCCTGCAGGTCGGCAGTAGTTCGAAATATCTCGATGGTGCTGGGTAGTGCTACTTTTTGAGTAAGAAAGAGATAAAATTTTTCATACACAATCACACCGATGCCCCTGCGCACCAATGCATCGAGCAACTTCTCAATGCTTTCGGTGAATTCTTCATCGAATCGTTTTCCGTAAAGGGCAATTTTCACAACGATACAAATTGTAGAGTACAAATAAACGAAGAAGCATGGCGCAACAGAAGGGATGCCATCTTATTTGATGAATTGATAGCGTCCGACTAGATGTTTAGAATCCTCATAAGCTCCTCATATCGCTTACGCAGATCTTCGGTGTAGACCGATTCCTGGAAATTAGCTTTAACATGGTAACCAAAGCGTTCAAAGCTGCTGATAATTGCGTTCAAGTCGGGCTGGTTAAGCTTGATATTGATTTCAATTTTTCCATCTTCGCCCGGGCTAATAGTTGAACTCAGAATTTTAGCGTTGTTCTCCTCTATGATTCGGGAAATTTGTTGCATGCTGTAATCTTTGTCCCACAGCTCGAGTACGATAATACCACCGCGCTGATCGGCACCTTGCATGGAGGTCAGTTGTTCGATGATGTCTTCTAATCGAATAGAACCGAGGTAATTATTTTCTTCGTCCGCTACAGGTAAGATGCTTAATCGATGCTCACTCGTAACTTTTAATACTTCCAGAATGTGCGCCCCGGGAAGCACATGGGCGCGAATGAGCGGCAGACCGGTTGAATCGCCCTGTAAACTTTCCAAATCCATCAACGCATCTTCAGAAATAAGTCCAAGCAATTTGCCATTTTCAATGATGGGCAAATGTGAAATGCGCAGGTGGTCCATCAAGTCGAGCGCCTTGAGGGGCTCGTCCTGCGCACTAAGCGAAGGAATACGTGAAGTTATGAGCTTGTTCGAAGTTATCACAATAGGGTTTCTTTAGAGATGCCATCTCTTGTTCACAAAAGTATTGAGGTATACGCGGCGATTGACGCATGGACAGAAGTTTTTCCTGCGGCAACTTATTCACACACGCCGTTATAAATTGTAGTTCAATAAAAAATGAGCATGTATTGCCGACATCCGAAGTGTAGCATGTCGAAAGCATGTTTCTTTGCAACACTATTTCGATATGAGAAAACTGAGCGTAAACATCAATAAAATTGCAACGTTGCGGAATGCACGCGGTGGCAACACGCCGGATGTATTGGAAGCCGCTCTGCGCATCGAACGTTTTGGTGCTGATGGCATTACGGTGCATCCGCGTCCCGATGAACGCCACATTCGCCGCCGCGATGTATACGATCTCAAAAGGGTTTTACAGACAGAATTTAACATTGAAGGCTACCCCTCCGACGATTTCCTTGCGATGGTTCTGGAAGTAAAACCACATCAGGTCACGCTGGTACCCGATCCCCCCGACGCGATTACATCCAGTGCAGGATGGGATGTGCTCACGCACCGGGCTTTCCTGACCGAGGTAACGACCAGCCTCAAGGCTGCAGACATTCGGGTAAGCATATTTTTAAATGCAGAGCCTTCGCTTGTTGAGGCAGCTGCCCTTACGGGTACCGACCGCATTGAACTTTACACTGAATCGTACGCTGTGGGCTATGCCATCAACAAAGAACTTGCAGTAAAGCCGTTTGTAGAAACCGCTAAGCTGGCACATGCATGCGGAATGGGAGTCAATGCCGGGCACGATTTGTCGTTCGCCAACTTGCGGTTCTTCGCTTCTTCGGTTCCGAATCTGCTGGAAGTATCCATTGGACATGCGCTCGTCAGTGATGCGCTCTATTGGGGCCTCGAGAATACAGTTCAACTTTACAAACGCGAATTGGCGGGCGCATGAAATTATTTCACCGCATGCTTGGAGAGGGCCCGCCATTGCTCATTTTACACGGGCTTTTCGGGAGCTCGGATAATTGGCAAACCCACGCTCGTGTGTTGAGTAACACACATTCAGTATATCTGGTAGACCAGCGTAACCACGGTCATTCGCCTCACGATACAGAGCTGGATTACACCATAATGGCGAATGATCTGTTCGAATTGATTGCAGATTTGGGTCTTCGCGATGTGAGACTGATCGGTCACTCCATGGGAGGAAAAACGATTTTACGCTTTGCGCAAATCTATGGTTTTTTAATTGAAAAAATGGTGGTTGCCGACATGGGTATAAAAGCCTACCCTCCTCATCACGACGAAGTTCTCAAAGGTCTTTTCGCAGTCGACGTGTCTTCATGTCCTTCTCGGAAGGAGGCTGAAAATCGTCTTTCAGCTTTTGTGCATGATGAGG
>JBJTRD010000170.1:0-3932 GCA_046075945.1 Flavobacteriales bacterium | reverse complement strand
CGGCCGCTTTTCAACCTTCTTGCCATCCAAGCCCCGGCCACTTTCTGCTGAAAATGTGTCAGTATTCAACATGCATCCATCCGAATTCTGACAAAGGCAGAAGCAGAAACGAACTTTTTGTCGCAATTCAGCTGGTGTGAGGGGGCCGTTCTCCGGGATTACAAGCGTTCATATCCTTCGTTAAAAATCATCTGCCATTTGTATTTGCTCATGCCCGAAACAGGTGCACATTTGGACGGTGAATCCGAACATTTCCTTTCGTTCCATTGCTGCAGCGGTTCTGTTTCTGATGCTGAATTCCACGCATTTTCATGCGCAGCGTGTCGCCGTGGTGCTCAGTGGGGGTGGTGCTACAGCCCTTGCTCATGTTGGGTTTCTCAAAGTTCTGGAAGAAAACAATGTACCTGTCGACTACATCTGCGGAACCAGCATGGGTGCTATTGTCGCAGCCATGTACGCGTCGGGCTATAACGTAGCTACCATAGATAGTCTGGTCCGCTCCGAAGAGTTTCTGGACATGGCCACCGGCAGCAGAAATGATCAGCTCGATTTCTACTTTAAAAATTACGATTTCGATGCTTCGTTCGGCACCTTACGATTAGCGAGTGGAAATATCATCAGTAAAGCTCTACCTGCCAACCTCATCAATCCTGTGCTGCTCGATTGGAAATTGATGGAAGGATTCAGTCAGCCCGATGCCGCATGCGGGGGTAATTTTGATAGTCTTTACATCCCCTTTCGGTGCATTGCTGCAGATATTGAAAGCAAACAAGAAATTATTTTTCGCAACGGACCCTTAAATGTGGCTGCGCGTGCATCGTGCACCTACCCATTCTACATTCCGGCGCGAAGGGTGGATGGGAGGTTGCTTTTCGATGGTGGCATCTACAACAACTTCCCTGTTGACGTCGCCTACCGCGAATTCAAACCGGATGTAATTATCGGATGCAATGTTTCCGGAAGTAACCCTTCCCCTTCTGAAGATGATTTGATATCGCAGCTTCAATCTATGATATTGTATCGATCAGACACCCAAAGCCCGGTTCAAAATACAGTCATCGTGCGACCACAGTTGAACGATATTTCCACGTTTGATTTCGAGAAAATTGCGGAAGCCATCGATATAGGTTACCGCCAAACGACGGAGCAGCTTCCATCGATTAAGCTTGCTATTCAGCGAGAGCTCTCGTTAGCCGAAAAAGAAAATGACCGACGTAAATTCCAATCCCACTTTCAGCCGCTCATAATGGATGGGATAACCATCGAAGGTCTCAAAAAATCGCAACGGAGGTATGTACAAAAAATAATGGTTCGCAAAGAACCTTTGGTGCCATTGGATAAATTGAAGTCGCGCTACTTCAAACTGTTCGGCGACGATAAGATAAGTACCATATTTCCAACCGCGGTATATAACCCCACACGAAAGACGTTCTCATTAAATCTCGATGTAAAAAAAGAAAAAGACATACAAGTAGCCTTTGGAGGAATCTTTTCATCGAGATCCATCAATACCGCTTTCCTTGGACTCAAGTACAACCTGTTCGGACTTACCTCGTCGACTCTCTCGGCCAATAGTTATTTCGGCCGATTCTACGGATCGGTGCACGGTGATATTCGCTGGGACATTTCCGCCAGAATACCTGTTTCAATTCAGGGCGGATTCACTTTCAACCGATGGGATTACTACAAGAGCCTGTCGACATTTTTCGAAGATGTGAAACCTTCATATGTTCTATTGAATGAGCGCTTTGGAAATCTGTCCTTTACCATACCGGCGGGCACAAAGGGAATTTTACGCGCTGATGGATTTTACACTCACCAATTCGATGAATATTACCAAATCACCAACTTCATTTCTACCGACACAGCCGATAGAACTGAATTCAATGCTTGGATTGGAAAGTTTTCTTACGAGCGGAGTACACTCAACCGCAAACAATTTGCAAACTCAGGTTCCTTCATTCACCTCAGTGCTAAACGGGTGGAAGGTGAGGAGTTCACCATTCCCGGATCAACCTCTGAAATTCGGGATCCAACGGAAGCCAATCACGCCTGGTACACAGCAAAGTTTAATTACCAGAATTTCTTTCTGACTAAAAAGCACATCAAGTCAGGATTTTATTTGGAAGGTGTGTGGAGCTCTCAGAATTTCTTTAACAATTATATCTCTTCCTCCATTGCAGCACCGGCATTTAACCCCATACCGGAAAGCAGGACCTTCTTTATGCCTCAATTCAGAACACACACCTATGCAGCGGTCGGTTTGATGAATGTTCTTTCCTTTACAAGAAACATCGAACTTCGATTTGAGGCCTATGCTTTTCAGCCATTCAAGTCGATTGTAGGTGATGAATTTGGCAAGGCCAAATACGACGATACACCCGTCACCAAATACATTGGCTCAGCAACGGTTCTTGCAAATACTCCTCTAGGCCCGATTAGTTTCAGCGCGAATTATTACGACAAGAAGGAGGAGCCCTGGAGTTTCATTTTCAATTTCGGCTACATACTCTTCAATCGCTCAGCGAGGGATTAAAAAAGGGGCTCATCGCCCCTTTTGATTTCATTATCCTGTGATCGTATCGTAGGTCACTTTATACTCCTTGTCTTCCGGGAAGTATTCCAATCCCAGATCCAACCACTCCTTCGCAGCATCTTTGCTGGTAGCTGCCAAATTAGTAGCGTGCATAGTCAGTGCATACCGCAATAAATTCAATTCTTCAGGGGCCTGTCCGGCCTTTTTCTCGGAAAGAATTGTCTTGGCTTTTGCGAGCGCTGTTTCCGATTCCTTCTTTGCCTTCATGAGACCCTGTACAACGCCCATCATCAGTTGTGCACCCGCATCGTTGGGATCTATATCGAGCAACTGATCATACAACTGCTTCGCTTTGCTATACTTCTGAGTATCCATCATCGTTTCCGCCTGCGCTATGGCAGCACCGCGGATTTCAGCGATATAGTCTTCATATTCTGAAAGATACTTCTTCTCTTTATCCTTGCTCCCGTACTTCGAGATGTACTTCATTGCATTTTTGAATGAATCGGGAAATTTGTCTTTGAACTCATCACGCTTCGACATCTCATAGAAGCAACGGCTCATGAACATGTAAGGAAGCGGATCCTTTTTAGTTCGCTCATCGAGCGTGTAATCTTCTGCCTTGTAAAGACATTTTTCGTACTTCTCGGTCACAAATAAGGTTAGAAGGTCTTTGTAGTCATTATCAGTTTGCGCCTGACTCGTTGTTCCGAACGCGAGCGCTAAAATGAATAGAGCGAATAACTTTTTCATGTGGTCTTTTGTTTGATTAGAAATTTACCAAAATGGTGCCTAACCTGATTTGGATTACTTCCGACGCAAAAATGAGCAAAAATCTGTGAGTTCAGTACATCCCTCCAACGATTCCTCTGCCGAATGCGTTCATTGGTTTGACCAAATGGGCTGGAAACCCGCGCCCTTTCAGCTTCAGAGCTGGCAGGCACAGGCCTCACGAAGCCAGGGACTCATCAATGCACCCACGGGAAGTGGTAAGACCTATGCCTGTTTGCTGCCCATTGTCGCCCGATATAAAAACGCCCCTGCACGTGTAAAGGGATTGCGCATGCTCTGGATAACACCCATTCGTGCGCTGGCCAACGAGATAGAAAAGTCTACTCTTCGAGCCATTGAAGGATTGGATAGTTCGCTTACTGTCGGCATTCGAACTGGCGATACCGCGAGCTCTGCCCGCACGAAGCAACTCAAATCACTTCCAAACATTTTAATCACTACACCGGAGAGTTTACATCTGTTGCTCTGCTCGAAGAACGTACGTGCGTTTTTTGATCAGCTCGAAGTTGTTGTTGCCGATGAATGGCATGAGCTGATGGGCACCAAGCGAGGCGTTCAAGTGGAGCTAGCCCTCAGCCGACTGCGAAATTTATCTCCATCACTT
>JBJTRD010000169.1:0-2781 GCA_046075945.1 Flavobacteriales bacterium | reverse complement strand
CCACACCATTGCAGACTTCAGTTGCGTTCGGACGAATTGCCGCGTTATTATCGTTACAGTCACCACCGCATGAAGTGTAGCCATCATTATCGGCATCGAAACCTTCATCCACAGAGCCATCGCAATCATCATCGGTAGCGTTGCATGTCTCCGCTGCATTCGGACGAATAGCTGCATTATTATCGTTGCAATCTCCACCGCATGAAGTGTAACCATCATTATCGGCATCGTAACCTTCATCTACGCTTCCGTCGCAATCTTCATCTGCGCCATTACACACCTCGAATGCACCGGGATGAACAATTGCGCTATTGTCGTTGCAGTCGCCCTGACACGTTGTGTAGCCATCGTTATCGGCATCGAAGCCTTCATCGATAGCACCGGAGCAGTTATCATCGACGCCATTACAAACTTCTGTTGCACCTGGGCGTACAGAAGCCGCATTATCGTTGCAATCGCCTGATACTCCAATGTATCCTGTTGGCGCCGTGCATGCGCTTACTGTATTGGAGGCTGTTCCATATCCGTCACCATCGGCATCGCGATACCAGGTGGCGCTTTGTCCAACCGTTATGTAATTGGTGCGCACTTCATCGTCCGTAAAGCTTGCATTCGAAGCAGTGAGCGTTACACCGTATGTGCCCGGTACATTGTACTGAACAACAGGATTAGCAGAAGTGCTTGTCGAAGGTGTTCCACCCGGGAACGACCAGTTGTAGGTGGTTGCGCCAGTGGATGTGTTGGTGAACGAAATAGATGTTCCCTGACAAACACTTGTAGCAGAAGCGCTGAAATTAGCCACTACCTGCGAGGCTGTTCCTACACATGGGCCTATTGTTCCGAGTACATTGTGATTGAAGTCGTTCAAAATATCAATGACGTTGCTGATGCAAACTGTGCTTCCCGACAAGGTTGAATAAGTGACACGCATGATGGCGGTCGCATTTGTATAGGTAGGAACTTTCGTGTTTCCTTCGCTTGTAACGGCGATTGTGTTTGCGTCGAAGTGAATATGCGCATTCCAGGTGGTCGTTGGCAACAAATTCTGAACGCCTGTAATGGTTGCTCCAGCAATGTCGAATTGAAGTGCCCACAATTCATTCTGTGGGTTGTTCACCACAATATCAAAAGTGTTGGCTGCAGTGTTCAAATTAGCTAGGCTCAATGTAACAGATTCCGGATCCTGAATCTCGGGGTCCCAGCCGCACGACTCATATTCTAATGGTGGTACACCCGCATCTTGCTGCTGATGTATACACTGACCAACGTAAGAAGCATCGGCAATGGTAATCTCGCCATCGGCATTGAGGTCGGTGCAGGCACTCACTGCCACTCCACCGTTCACAGCGGCTTCACCATACAAGTGTTCATCCTGCGGAGTGAGGTAACCATCGTTGTTTATGTCACCACTCATCACCGTTCCGGGGCAGTTGCCTGCACAGTCTGTTTGTGCATCACCGAATGGAACTCCCAGACAGTCTTCAATTACCGGACACGTTGCTATGTTTTTCGTGAAGTTAATGATGTTGTTGTTCGCATCACGGCCAAATGAAATACATACCTGTGCGTAGTTGTTGTCGTAACGCAACTCATAGCGACCATTTTGATCAGGGCTCTGATCCCAATTGGTGCGTATCACAAGGTAATAAGTGCCTGCGGGTACACTTGTAATATCAATCCACTGGCACGAGAGGTTTGAGCTATAGTAGTCTGCGCAACCTGCAGTAATACCCATGTTACCACAGTTGAATTGGGCGGTAATGCCCGAAGGGCAAGTCAAGTCCAAAACACAAAATCCATTCTTAAATCCTATGTTGGGCATTAAGCTGCCATTTGCATCAAAAAGCAGATACTCAGCATAACCGGCGTAGTGATAGTGGCCGTGGCAGGGGTCGAAGGTGAATTGAGAATTGGAAGCGGATGGCGCACCGATAAAGTAATCCTGATTACCAATATTGCTTATGTAGGTAGTGAATCGCAAAATTTGACGCGTGCCGACATTGCTTTGTAAACAACCTTCATTCACCAGACATGCATCGCTATTGACTATGGTAGTTGAAGTTAGTGAGCTAAACATCTGTGACTGATTCACAGAAAGGTCGGGCCCTAGTGTTGAGCAGTTAGGATCGCCATTGTAATAGCAAGGACCAGAAACGCTCGCAAGCGGCTGATAGTTACATGCGTTAATATCCATGCAACCTGTAATCGGACCCAAATATTCAAAATTGACATCATAGCTACTACCTGCGCAAGCGCCTGCGCTGCCCACACGAACATAATAAGTGGTGCCACCGCTAAGGAAACTATTTACTTGAGCCTGAACTCCACAAAAATCATCATTGTAGGTTATCGTTGCCTCCACGGTATTATCAAAATTCGCCATCACGCAGTAATCATAAACCCAAATACGCGTATCGCAAGCGGCATAACCACACGTGGAGATCTGATACTGTCCGGTTTGAGCTGGAGTAAATACATACCATGAATTATCAAAGGGCACTTCATTCAAACCCAGCACAGCATCGAGGGGGTCGTTGCAACTCGTGCCCTCAGGACAGTTCACATAGCGGATGTCGCGAGAACCAAACTGAGCGCCTTGCGCAACCAGCACTCCATTGAGATAAATTTTATAGTTTCCTGTACCTGTCAATCCGTTTCCCGCCGAGTCGTAGATTTCAAAACGGTGGCAGCTGCTATTGATACAAAACGTTGCATCATTGCTGGTTCCCTGCGCTACAACTACGTTGTTCAAATCAAATATTTTCCATGAAGTTTGGGTGG
>JBJTRD010000168.1:0-2830 GCA_046075945.1 Flavobacteriales bacterium | reverse complement strand
AACTTGAGCATTTGTCCACCAAGCTTTAAAATGAAAATGATTAGTATTCCGCACGAGTTACGCTCCGCCAAACCCACGCGATTGATGTGCTAATTCCCGTCCTCAGCACCCAGTATCCAGTACCCAGTCCCCAGTACTCAATACCCAGTCCCCATTCCTCACTTCCCCCCAAAATACTCCACAATATTGTTCTCCGTCTCGTAGAGCTTGATGCTGTGTAGCTGATGAAGGTCGTTGGACATGTAAGGCTCGAGCTGCTCCCAAATAGCGATGACCACAATTTCGCACGAGGTCATTTTGCCTTCCAAAAAGGGCACGTCAAGATTGAGGTTGCGGTGATCCATTTTTGAGAGCACGTGCTCCTCAATTACATCGCTCATATATTTCAAATCGATGCAGTAGCCGGTGTCGGCCTGCGGTTCGCCCTTCACGGTTACGAACAAGTCGTAGTTGTGGCCGTGCCAATTGGGATTGGCACATTTGCCAAACGTCTTTAGATTGGTTTGTTCGTCCCAGCTCGGATTCCACAATTTGTGTGCGGCGTTGAAACGCTCGCGGCGTGTTACGTAGACGGTTTTCATGTTGCAACGGAAGTGGTTCAAAAATAGGTTGTCTTTGCAAACCGCTTCCTTTCGTAGTAACATTGCACAGCATGTTTGGTTCACGCTTCGGCTGCCGGGCATGCATAAAAGCAGCGCATTATGATTGTAGTCACCGGGGCTTCCGGATTTATAGGCAGTTGTTTGATTCGTCGTCTCAACGAGGACCGATTCATGGATGTAGTCGCGGTCGATGATTTCAAAGGTCTTTCCTCTCATCCTTCGCACGAGCGCACCGGCATCAACCTCGTAGGCAAACACCTCGCGGCCAAGGTCGACCGAACCGATTTTCCGGCGTGGTTGCGAAAGAATGAAGATCAGGTACAGTTCGTATTTCACATTGGCGCACGCACTGACACCACCGAGTTCGACCGAGCCATTTTCGATGAGCTCAACTTGCACTATACTCAAGAGGTGTGGAAGTTGTGCGCTGAGTTGGCCATTCCGCTGGTATACGCTTCATCCGCCGCTACGTATGGAGCAGGTGAGCTGGGATACAACGACGATCATGCAATTATTCCTTCTTTAAAGCCGCTCAATCCGTATGGCGACTCGAAAAACGATTTCGATATCTGGGCGTTGCAACAAGAGAAGGCTCCTTTCTTTTGGGCGGGATTGAAGTTTTTTAATGTGTATGGTCCAAATGAATACCACAAGGGACGCATGGCGTCGGTTATTTTTCATGCGCACAAGCAGATATCTGAACTTGGAAGCATGAAGCTCTTTCGCTCTCATCGCCCCGATTTTGCTGACGGCGGACAGATGCGCGACTTCGTATATGTGAAAGATGTAGTGGAGGTTTGCATGTTCCTGATGCATCACCGAAAAAACAGCGGTATCTACAACCTGGGCTCCGGCACGGCGCGCTCATTCAATGATCTGGCTCTGGCAACTTTCCGCGCTATGGGGCGTGAGCCTCACATCGAATACATCGATACGCCCATCGACATTCGTGATAAGTACCAGTATTTCACGGAGGCCAACATGTCGAAGTTGAAGTCGATTGGGTACAGCAAGCCGTTTCATTCGCTGGAAGAGGGTGTGAACGATTACGTGACAAACTACCTTGCTCAGGGAAGTCTCCATTATTGATTAGTGAAGCCTTTCTGTTTTGACAATTTCTGTCGCGGCCCTATTTTTACAGCTGTGAAAAAGATTGCTGTTATCGATTGCGGTACCAACACATTCAATTTGTTGGTGGCCGAAGTTACCCGCGAAGGGTGGTCTGTGCTGTTTCACAATAAAATTGCTGTAAAGCTCGGAGAGGGCGGTTTCGAGGAGCGTGTTATCCAACCGCATCGTTTTGTACGTGGTCTCGATGCATTGCTCGTGCACAAGTCGGCCATTGACAATTTGCAGTGCGATGCCACCTATGCATTTGCCACCTCCGCCTTGCGCGAGGCCGGTAATGGCAAAGCATTCATTGAGCGGACGAAGGCACTGTTTGGCATCGACATCGAGCTAATCAGCGGCGATCGTGAGGCCGAGCTGATTTGTCATGGTGTGCGCATGTCGATGGACCTCGGGGCAGAGCCGGTCTGCATTATGGATATCGGAGGCGGCAGCACGGAATTCATTATCGCTAATGCCAACACTATTTTCTGGAAGAAAAGTTATTTGCTCGGAGTGAGCCGTCTCACAGACCGTATTCAACCATCCGATCTCATCGAAACTTCTCAACTGCGCGAGCTGGAAGGAATACTGCACGAAGAATTGGCTGACTTGAAAACAGCGCTTGCCCAGCATAAAGTGGAACGACTCATTGGTTCCTCGGGATCATTCGATACGCTGCGTGATTTGCATTACCGCGACGCTGCAGGCGATGCAATTGCAGAGCTGCATGCCGATATTCCCCTAGGTGCTTTTCAATCGATTCACCGATGGCTGTTGCGTAGCTCATTGTCGGAGCGTATGAAGCATCCGGCCATTCCGAGTATTCGCGCGCAATACATGCCACTAGCTGCACATCTCGTGTACTTTGTTTTGGGAATACATTCTTTTAATAAACTCACTCATTCGGCCTATAGCCTGAAGGAAGGAGCTATTGATGCTATCATGAGACGCATTGAATGGCCTGAACCAAGTGAGGTTTGATAGTTAGTGGTTACATTCGCTTGGTGAAGTGGTGAAGTAGTGAAATGGTGAAATAGTAAATAGTGAATAGTAATTAGTGAATAGTGAGGTCCAACATGCAACCTTCAATCTTCAACTTTCAACCTTCAACTGAGAAG
>JBJTRD010000167.1:0-3586 GCA_046075945.1 Flavobacteriales bacterium | reverse complement strand
TTTTTCAAATTGAAATCCCTCCAACTCAGACAGGTTTGTTCTCTTGCCGTGCTCTATGACAAGCAGACCTTCCGGATTGAGTATTCCCGCATTCAATATTCGTTGAGGTATTTTACTCAGCCCGGGCAAATCGTACGGAGGGTCGGCGAATATCAAGTCGAATGTATCTGCGGAATTTGGCGTCCATTTAAACACATCGCACTTGATTGCGTGTGCGTTATCGGCGCCAAACTTCATGAAATTTTCATTGATAAAACGAACGTGCAGCGGTTGTAAATCGATGGCCAGAATTTCACCGGCACCGCGCGAAAAACATTCGAGTGAAAAAGCCCCTGTGCCCGCAAATAAATCGAGCACTTTTAGTCCTTCCCAGTTCACACGGTTATTGAGAACATTGAATAGTCCTTCACGAGCAAAATCAGTTGTTGGCCTGCCTTTGAAATTGCGGGGTACATCAATCGATCTTCCTTTGAGCGAACCGGCAATTATGCGCATAAGAAATGCAGTTGAGTGATTGCCGGAGCTTGAATACCTGCCGGAGCGGAAAGATTGACCACTTCCTTAACGTAGCGTCGAAGCAACGATGCGTGCTCAGAATTCGATTGCGCTTCCAGTAAATGCACACAGCTATTCTCCGGATCCATTTGCAAACGCAAAGCTGCATTGGAAAGATGGTAGAGAATATCTTCAGTTGTGCGAGCCTCTTGTGTGACGAGCACCGCCAGCGATTTTTTCTTGTAGCCGGCGATGGTTGCCTGGCCCGAAGAAACTGCCACCACAAATCCGGCCTCACCCGACTGCGCGAACGAAGTCGAAAGACGAACCAACAACGCGGCCTGAGGTATTACGCGCGCATTGGGAATTATACGCATAACATCGGCATACCACTCGGGCCATTCGAAGCATATGACCGCCTCGGCTTCGGGCAATTCAATAGACCCGGCAGAAAGGGTAGCGATGCCATGTTGCATCTCGAGGTAATCGGAGCAAACCGAAGGATCGAACAACGATTGCGGAATAAGCGCATAATTATCGCTGTCGAACGTGATGGTGCATTTGCGAAACACACCTTCAATCCAGTTTCTCTGGTAAATAAATTTATATGGAGAAATTCCCGCAGGGATTTCTGAATATACCGACCAAAGGCATTGCGACGCATGAAAATCGAATAATGCTGCATGCAGTTCAGAAGCCCCTACATGTATTGCCAAATGGAATTCCGATGCTCTGTTGAGCAACTCGGTGGGCATCTTCATGCGAGCTGACAATTCCGGGTCAAATTCTGTCATGGAATATATTCTTCTGCGAAACTAAGCACAGATGAAGGGATGTCTTTTCTTTGCTCCGAAAATCATCGTTCGTGGGAGCTTCTATCGATAAACACATTACATCCGAACAACTGGAAAACCGGTTGCTGGAGGGTTTTCGATATGAGCCTACAGAAGGACAAAAAAGGCTTTTTCATGCCTTCTCCCGATTCGTAGTATCCGACAAAGACCGTTGCGCTTTGTTGCTCAAGGGATATGCGGGAACCGGTAAAACGACCTCCATTAGTTTATTGGTTGAAGTAGCAGAGCAGTTGAGTATTCCGTATGTGTTGCTTGCTCCAACCGGACGGGCAGCGCGTGTTTTGTCGAATTATTCCAATCGCCCGGCAGGCACTATCCATCGCCATATTTATTACGCCAAACAATCACGCACAGGTGAAGGAATTTTTGAGTTGAAAGAAAACGAGCTGACGAACACGCTTTTTTTTGTTGATGAAGCCTCGATGATTGGTCATGCGCAAACGGAACCTTTCAATGATTTGCTGGATGATTTGATAAGCCATGTATACAGCGGCATGGGATGTAAACTGATGCTCATAGGCGATACTGCGCAGCTGCCTCCGGTAGGCACCGGCTATAGTCCTGCATTGCATCTGGATCATCTGAAAAGTAGCTATTACCTCAACATTGCGGAAGTCGAATTGAGCGAAGTAATTCGTCAGAAGGAAGGTTCCGGAATTTTAGAAAATGCCACACTTCTTCGAAAGCTCATACAAGATAAAACGGAAGGGCTGCCAGCGCTTACAGTAGGCAATTTGCCCGATGTGGAGCGCATTGATCGCGATTTACAGGATTATCTTGAAAATGCTTATTCGCGCTATGGCAAGGACGATATGATCATTGTGACGCGCAGCAATAAAAGAGCGAATCTTTTCAATCAACAGATACGGCAGCGCATACTTTGGCTGGAAGAAGAAATCAGTGCGGGCGACCGAATGATGGTGCTAAAGAATAATTACTACTGGTTGAAGCCCGCAGAGTATGCCGCCGGTTTTATAGCCAACGGCGACACCATTGAAATAAAGCGCGTGTTGCGTTTCGAGGACCGTGGTGCATTTCGGTTTTGCAAAGCAATAATCAAGATGCCCGATTATCCTGACATGCCCGAGTTTGAAACCATCCTGTTGTGCAATACGATTTGGGATACCCATGCGTCGATGCCTCAGGAACAACGCATGGAACTCGCTCAAATGATTGCGGAGGATTATCCCGACATTTCCGACACGCGCCAATTAAAAAAGGCGGTGAAGAGTGATCCGTATTTCAATGCATTGCAAGTAAAATTTTCGTACGCCATTACATGTCATAAGGCGCAAGGAGGCCAATGGCCATGCGTTTTTGTTGACCAGGGATATGTAACAGATGAGATGGCAGGCGTCGAGCTGAATCGCTGGTTTTATACAGCATTCACCCGGGCACAGGAAAAGCTATACCTAGTAGGTTTTGAAGAACAATTTTTTGGAACATGAGCGACGACATCGAACTATCGCCAAAAGAACTACCGATGTGGAAGAGATACTTCCTTCACATCTCCTACGATGGAACCAACTACCATGGATGGCAGCGACAGCTGAATGGACATTCCGTACAAGAAGAAATAGAGGCGGCATTGCGAAAGTTATTACGTCAGGAAAAAGTTGTTTCTGTGGGATGTGGTCGCACGGATGCCGGTGTGCACGCACGTGATTTCTATTTGCATTTCAATGCAGAAAAACCGATTTCGAACAAAGAAGAAATTCTGTTCAAATTGAATCTGATGCTTCCGAAAGACATAGGGCTTTTCGGATTGTGGCAGGTCGATTATCTCGCACATGCCCGTTTTGACGCTACCGAGAGAAGTTACGAATACCACATTCACCAGCGACGCGACCCTTTTATTCAGCGTTTCTCTACCTTCTATCCGTGGCCGCTTGATGTTGCTAAAATGAATGAAGCGGCCCAACTGCTTTTGCGTTACAACGACTTTGCAGCTTTTTGTAAATCAGGAGGCGGGCAGAAGACAACTCTCTGTGATTTGCGCAAGGCTATTTGGATTCAAGATGACTACAAGCTCATATTTCATATAACTGCCGATCGTTTTTTACGCAACATGGTTCGCGCCGTAGTAGGCACACTGCTCGAAGTAGGACGAGGAAAGTTAACCATCGAACAATTTATAGCCATAGTGGAAGGAGGCAAACGCACACAAGCCGGCGAAAGCGTGGCAGCGCAAGGGGTTCATCTCACTTCCATTGTTTACCCCGCGGAGAAAATTAGAG
>JBJTRD010000166.1:0-7412 GCA_046075945.1 Flavobacteriales bacterium | reverse complement strand
CATCACCAAAACGGAGGTGCGGAAAGAAGACGAGTTAAAAACGTTCGATGAGAATCTGAACAACGCTCCTATTGCAGCAGGATTTGAAGGTGGAAGCGTGACCGACATCACCACAGAAATGAAAACTGAGCTGGATGTAATTGAACGATTCGTTGAGCAGAGCGATACCAAGCGCAACAACAGTTTGATTGTTGCACGCAAGAAGCAGCAGGAAGCAGAGGCGCTCCTTTTACAAGCCGAGGCCATTCGTAATGCTCTTCCCACCGAAGTTACAACCGATGCAGAGGTGGCCAATCTTCGCCAACTTATCGCACTGACAGAGCAAGCCGGCCAATTGCAAGTAGAGGCTCAGGCTGCACTCAACACCGCGCGCGCTATCGGAGCATTCAAAGAGAGTGAAACGCGCAGAGCAGAATCATTAAGAGCATCGATATCATCCATTGAGCAGGCCAACGATGCGCGAAATTATCAAGCCGTTGTTACTGCTCTTACCAATGAGAAGGATAGAAGGACAGCCATTCGTAATGGGGTTGAGGGGGCTCCTTATGAGCAGATGATTGCCAAGACAAAATCGGTTGAAAAGAAGCGCGCCCGAATGGAAGCTGATTTGACAGAATTGCGCGAAAATGAAAAAAATCTGGAACGTCAGTCGAACCGTTTGAAAGAAGCGCTGAATGAACCCGGCAGCAAGAAATCAGAACGCGAAGCCATGCAAACGCAGCTGAACGCAATCGAAACTGAACTTGCCGAGGTCAGAAGTGAAATTACTTCGAAGCAATCGGCTTTCAACCAATCAGAAGTGGCTATTGCCCAATCGTATGCAGATGCAGCATTCTTCAAAAAAGTGAACGACGACTCAACCATCGGATTAACCAGTTCGGAATTGATAACGCTCAATAGCGCAGAACGCAATGCACTTGAAGCATCTATCGCTGCTCTCGAATTACGCGTTAGTCAGTTGGAAATTAACGACCCGAAAATGCTTGCTTTGATTGGCGACCAGGCAAACTCCCCACAATCGGCTACAGAACTGCCGGTCAACGTCAGCACCACAACAAATGAGTCATCAGAAACGATCAATGCTACATCAGCAACAACAAGTACTTCTGATGCGCAACAAACTGCAGCTCCGGTGGAGAAACCATGGTCGGCTGAAGCTACCGAATTGCGAAGCACACTGGAAGCAAGACTGACGATAATTGATAATCGTCCGGAGCTGGCACCCGCACGGGCTATGCTGTTGCGCAGCGCTTTGTCGGAAACGCGCGAGCGCATCGATGCCCTGGAAGCACGCCTACTCGATGGAACTATTTCGACCGGTGAAAGAACAACCTTACAGAATCTAAAAACCTATGAGCCGATGTTGGCCCAGGATTTTGCTTCCGCAGAAGCTGCGAGTCCTGAAGTTAGTTCTGAAGATGTTCGTGAGATGTGTAAAAGCGTAGATGCCGATTATTCAAATACCCTCGTTGCGATTGAAAACGAAGACATCTCTGAAATTGAGCGCGCGCAAAAACGCATGGAATACAAAGACGCCATGATTACTCGATTGGAAAATCGTCAGCTGGCCAATGTACGTGCGTTGAAAGCACTCAATTTGAATGCTTCCGACGAATCTTCAATACAGGAGCTGGAGCGCCTTACCAATGAAGATGTTCAACTGGTAGCTGCCATCGACAATTTGGCTGCCGAGGCCAATCACGTTACAGCTCTAAAAGCGGCTTTCGAAATTGAAAACAAGTCAATCATTGAAAGTGATGCCGTCTATAATGAAAAACTGCAGGATCAACTCTTAGTCGGTGAGCAATATCTAAACGCGCTCAATGCATTTGAAAGTCAACTGCGCGAAGAGATGGCCACTGCTTCACCGAATGAGCGAGAGCAACTGGAGATCGAATTACAATCGGTTGCTGAACAACGTCAGATTGTAGATGCTAAACAAGTAGCCTACCGCCACGATTTGGAACTCACCGCTTCAGCGGCCGATCCTGCAGAAACAGGATTGAGAACGGATTCGATTACTACCGACCAGGTGGATGAATTGGATCCTTTGGCGGTAACCATCGATAACAGCAAGACACTGCGCATTGAAGATACACCAGCAACTTCGACCGATTCGTCTACAAGCACATCAACAGAAAATATGGCCGAATCAACGCCGGAATCAGCTACACAACCTGTTTCACAGTCAGCAAGCCAAAGTGAATCGAACACATCCGATGCAAAAGAAACCGCACAAATCATAGCGCCATCAACCGAAGCTAATGCAACGGATGTTGTCACTACAACGAATAACCCAACAGGTGTTGAGTTAACGACAGCAGCGCAAGGAGTGGAAACGACGGTTGCTTCCCAACAAGTTGAAGTTGTTTCTGAGCAAACTAACGCTGTTGCTGCCGAAACAACCGTGGAGGCAGAAGCAAAGGAAATCAAAGAAATTTTCACACCCAAAAAAGAAGTGGGTTCCATTTTCGCCTACGAAACTGCTGCATTCGATGCGTTGGTTGAACAACATCCAAAAATCAGCGGTCGCCTCAACAACCGGGAAGAACTGCAGCTTCTGAACGATGAAATCACCATGCTCGAAGGAGAAATGGATGTTACACGGAGCGAATCAGGGCGCAGAAAACTCGATGCAAAAGCTGAGCAGCTCTATATGAAGCGCGCCATGTTCGAAATTGAAAATGCACCGGTTGTCGCCGACATGACACGAGCAGAATACAACGACGAACTCTCGAAAGCCAACGAAATGACCGCTCTTCACCGTGAACAACTTAATGAACGCGTTCAGGTACGCGATGAGGTGACTGCGTTGAAGAAAGATTCGGAATCGAACATGCAAGCAGCCGAGAAACTGCGTGAACAAGCGCGGCCTCTATTCGATGATATTGAGCGCGCCGACTACTATCGCCAGGCATATGCACTCGAAGCAAAGGCTATTGATCAACAACGTCAGATTCAGGACATCTGCACCAATCTCCCGATGATCAACAAGTACAGCGAGTCGCAGCTGGCAATGTTGAAGACAGGCACTGTTCCGGCAGATTTGCGCGAGGAAAATGAAACAGATAACTCAGCAGCTAATGAGAATATAACATCCGGAAACAGTACGCAGGTTCAAACACAGTTTGTTAATGGCTCAGTTGAAGCGAATGCAACTACTACTGTACTTTCTATCGAAAATGAATCGACTACTCCTCCGCTCACTACCATCGTTTCGAACGAAACTCAACCGACTGAAACAACACCGCAGTCAACTACCACTACTACCGTGTTAGACTCACAAACGAATGCAAGCACTGTTGTAAGTCCACCTGTTGCTGATGTTGCGCCCTCTGCTGCTCAACCAAATATTGATTCTACTGACAACACTTCTTCGTCTGAAACAGCAATTGAATCTGCTCAAACTACTGAGTTAGCGTCATCAACAGAAACTGCCACAGATACGGGTGAAAAGGCCCCAATAACTGAAGCAGCTTCCGCAACAGAAACCGAAAGTAAAAACGATCACGATCGAAACGATTCAAAAGAATCATCTGTTTCTGCCTTGGTCGATGAATCTACTACATCACAAAACACCACTAAGGAGTCTGCAATTGCCTCCTCAACGGATTCGGCCAATAATTCGTCCGTCCCTACTCCGGATAATGCTGTCGCGTCCTCAGAAGGGAAATCTTCAGCCGCTTCATCCTCTGCAGCATCGGTCAATGCCGCCGATTATTACTACAGTATGCCGGTGGAAGTTGTGGCTTCACTTTTCGCCAAGACAACGCGTGGCGTCTACAGCGATGCACGCCCTATTCCAATTGATGCTGAGATGCCGAAAGGAGTATACTACAAGGTTCAAATTGGTGCATTCCGCAACGACATACCTCAAAATCTGTATGATCAGTTTGCGCCGATTAGCGGGGAACGTCTGAACACAGGAATAACCCGCTACACGGCCGGTTTCTTTGCTCGCTTCGACAGTGCGCGATTGGCCAAGCAAGAAATACGACAGATGGGTTATGGCGACGCATTCGTTGTTGCCTACCGCGACGGAAAGCGCATCCCACTTTACGAAGCAGCGGCGCTCACCGATAGTCCGGAAGTTGCAGCAGCAATAAAAGCAGCCTTCGACAATGCGGCATCTACTGCAGTTGCTACTTCAGTTAATGCCGCCAATAGCAGTGCCGCTGGTTCATCCAATGCCGGAGCAACAGCTACTACAAATACGACCGCTGCCGAAAAAGCAACAAGCAATACCAACTCAACCTCTCTTTCATCATCGAACAGCACTACAAACACAACCAATACGCTGAATGTAGATGCTGAAGCGGCTGCCGAACTTTCAAAAAAATCTTCTACCCGCACCGTTGAAGAAATTGAACAAGCGGCTTCAAAGCCCAAAAACACGCAGTATTATGAGTCGAATGCCAACAATGCTCCAGCCGATCAAGTCGAAGCGATTGAAGGTTTGTTCTACACCGTTCAGGTAGGTGTGTTCAGCAAGCCGGTCGCAGCAAGCTTGTTGAAAGACATCGATCCGCTGAACTCTGAACTTACAGAAAACAGTAAAATCCGTTATACCACCGGTCAATTCCGATCGATGGCCGATGCAGTTGTGCGTCGCGACGAAATTCGCAAGAAAGGAATCGAAGACGCATTTGTCGTAGCTTACTACAATGGCAATCGCATTTCGCTCAGCGAAGCAGATTTACTGTTGAAGGAAAAAGGTGAAGGGATATTGGCGAAGTGACGAATAGCAAATGACAAATGGCGAGTGGCGAGTGGCGAGTAAATCTATCCAGCTAGAAATAAAAAGGCCCACGTTGAACAATCAGCGTGGGTCTTTTTCTTTTTTAAGCTTGAAATATTGAATCATAACTATCGTCATTCCACCATCCATTGTTCGTTATTTCCATCTGCTACACATCATAATGGACCCGCTTCGCTATATTTGTCTTGTGAATACACTACTTACAAAAACAACCTGTGGCGTTCGCATCACCGTGCATCCTCGTTTTGAGGAGAACCTCAGTTTTGCTCCCGAAGAAAGTTTCGTGTTTTCATATCATATCACCCTCGAAAATCAAAATGACTTTCCGGTAAAATTGCTGCGTCGTCATTGGTTCATTTTCGATTCCATCGGTCTCAATCGGGAAGTAGAAGGTGCAGGTGTTGTCGGAGAAACTCCCCTCATCATGCCGGGCGAGTTTTTTAGCTACAGCAGTTCATGTGACCTCCGCTCCCCTCTCGGTTTCATGCATGGTTTCTACACAATGCAACGTGTCGGTAGCGAGGAAATTTTCGAGGTAAAGGTTCCTCAATTCAACCTCGAGGCGCCCCATACACTGACGTAATTTCAATCCAACAACGCTTTTAATCTCGCCAGCTCACTCTTGAAGAAAGGTTCTTCAACAGCGTTCACTATATAGTTCTTTTCAGATTGTGTGAGATGCCAGCTGAGCGATATCTGAGACTGTTTGGTTTGCTCTAGCTGAAATTGAATTGTTTCTACAGGTACATGAAACGCAGCACGCAACAACTGAATTTCCTGGTCGCCCGCATAATCTTGCGTTCGCGTTAGGTTGCCATAAATACCTCCGAGGGGCGCAGAGAACCTACTCATAAGCGTGGAGGACTGCTCTCCCAAATCTTTATCGCGCGGCAAATCGCGCACCTGAACAATAACAACCCCACTGGTATTCGATTCAATCCAGTTTCGAAGGGCTTCAATAAATTGAACCGTGGTTTTCCATCCAAAATTGTCGCGGATTCCGGCGTCAATCAATTCAATAGGTGGTTCGGTTGGAAGCACCGCCATCGGTGTTACATACGGAAAGGTGGCGTTCATGCGAAGCGCACTGGAAAAGCGAAGATTGTCGGCATCGTGCTTCTCAAACAACCTTCGATACTCTACATTTTCACTCAACCAATTTTGAAACGGATGCCCCCTTTCACCAGGGCACAAATAACTCATAGGCTGTGAAGCGATGACTAGCCGCCTTCCATCATTGGCAATTGTTGGGGTAAGAATCATAAGAGGTATTTTACCCTCTGCCTCCGGAATTGCATAGTCGCGCAGCCGTTTGTTGAACGCTCCCCCCGTATTGCGATCCAGCTGCTCTTCCAGCGATGTAGCCCTATCTTTTGAATAACTGTAATTACCATCCTGCAAGCGCCGATAACGAACAAACCAATCACCCGTGGTGGCAGCAAGCATAACAGGGTTGAGTAAATCCATTCCCATATTTTCCGCATACCGCGGGTCAGTCAGCCGAACTCTTCCCGTTTCCAACAGCATCATCAACTCGCGCAAGTATGCAGCACCCACCATGCCTCCGGAAGCGCCCGTCATCATAACCGTGTTGCTCAATAACCGACCCCCACAAACACTATCTGCATAGGGAATAGCTCGCATCGTCCAAAAAGCAGAACGCGTGCCTCCCCCACTATGATTTAGGATGATGAGCCTGGGTTTATGAGTCGTATCAGACGAAACACTCTGTAACCGTTTCGCAAGAATGGACTCTGTGAATGCGAGGTCCTTTTGAATAATGGCGGAATCGTACGCAATTGTTTGAGGTGAATACGATACAGGGGCAACGTCGTAATTCATCCCATAGGCAGTCGTCGGATTTCGCAACCAGGTGAGTTTATGGTGCGATACGTTCAAGATCGCAATAAAAGCCACGGCCAGCGTAAATGTCCAGCCACGCAGCCACGAATGAAGTGCGCTGATGGCCATGGTTAACATTGTCATAAAAAGCAAGACACTCGCACCGGCCGGCAGAATAAAAATCTCGATAGATGCCACTGCTCCCAAAAACAATATTGAAATAAGAACGAGCAATTCAAACCTTGATGCGTTCAAATGATTTTGCTCGAACACCTGCTGCAAAATTTCTCGTTTGTAGTAACGGCCATCACGCGCCCATGCGACGCGGTTCAACGAGGTCATGTAGGTATCGACACGCCATTTATGCCCAATCAACTTGCTGCCTATCCACTGCATTTTATTGTGTATGGGCGAATCAACCGGAGAGGTTTCTATATGTCGGTGTGTCTCCTCATCTTCCGACTTACCGAATGATTCTGCTTCTTTGTTCGTGCGTAGAAAATAGAAATACGACAGAGACTGGAAAATGGTAATAGCAATCAGAAATGAGAACAGATTGAGCACTACATGCATCGGATCAATACACTCGCGTTGCAATTGAAAACGTGCACTACAAACCAGATAAGTTAAAATGAAAATACCGGGAAGCAGAAAGTTGTTGATGCAAAACTTGTGGAAAGGTCGGCTCAGCGTAGCAATCACCGGAAAGCGATAACCATGCATCATGTATGTGTAGAGGTTATATCCGCTGATAAATCCCCCCACAGAAAAGCCCAGCATCGCGAAAGAAAGCACACCTGTTTCACCCAAA
>JBJTRD010000165.1:0-2197 GCA_046075945.1 Flavobacteriales bacterium | reverse complement strand
AACAAGTTCTTCAAGGAAAGCACCTTGTTGAACCAGGAGTTCATCAAAGACAGCAAGCTTTCTGTTTCTCAATACTTGAAGACGGCAGACAAAGATTTGACTGTAACAGAATTCAAGCGTTGCGCGTTGGCGTAAACGGTTGGTTATATAAGAATGGTAATACCATTCTCAATTAAAAGATTGGAAGTTCGGTTGGATTAATTCAGCCGAATTTCCAATTTTTTGATTTTAGACACGAATAAAATTTTTTAGAGCACAGAAGAATTTTGAATGCATCCATTAATTCTTTGTTTGGTGAATGACAGCGAAAGCATTGAATGAACGATGTATATGATACCGAGCTCGGTCAAAATTAAATAGTACTATTGAATGAAAATTTCCAACTTATTTCGGAGTGTAGCATTCTTATTTTGCATTTTCTCAGCGGAATTTCTTCAGGCCCAAACGAAATCCTACATCGTAGTTGAGGCCACACAAACTCTGAGAAGTGAGGATTATTATGGCTCTATTGCAAAGATTAGTGAGTTTTTGCTCAATGAAGGTGTTAGAGTTGAACAACAATCCCAGAGTCGAAGTGTGTTCACGGTGAAATGCAATCTGAACGAAACACAATATGTGAATTACCGGAAAGTACTGATGAACTGCGGGTATATGGCTTCTGATAATCTAACTCGGATGGATAATACGGACCGTGTCGATGAGTTGAATTCCAGCTTGCAATTCCAACAAGAACAGCTACTCCAGCAGCGTGCTGCATTGAATAAGATGAGCCCGGATTCGGAGCAATATACGGTTATGTGGCAGAGCACTTATGATACGGAGTCAGGTATTAGAAAGACGCAGCGTGAAATCGCGAATTTGACGGAATCCGAATTTTATTATGCTGTTAATTTGGATATAAACGATGAAACGTATACTCCTCAGTCGAGCAATGTCACTTTTGTGAATATGCCTGGCGTGGAGTATTCATATTATCGCGTTGAACAACCAAAGGACACCATTGCATCTCCTGTTTATCAGGGAGTGTTTTTGAAATATGTGTTTACACGGGGAAAAAGTTTTGCCACTTTGGGAGCATACAAATCAACCTCGAAAACGAATGCGCCAGCCGATACGCTCGCTCCTATATCCTCTGCTTACACTGAGTTTTTCTCATTTGGATTCGGTCAAGATTTTTATAGCAAACACCTGGGCCGTGGAAATAGGAAGTTTTTAAACTTATATACCGGTTACACGATTGGTGGAATGATACTGAGTAATGATGTGAAGAATAAATTCTCGGGCTATTTGGCTCCTTCCATCGGCGTAGAGCTTTTCAAGAACAAGTACATTCTGATTGACACAAAAATGAATTACGTAATACCATTCAAAGAGACCCGATATGTGCGAGGTCTCGCCTTTAATGCGTCATTCAATTTTGTTTTTTAATTCCAAGGTCAATGCCTGTTCAGAATATCGGGCTGCGTGAAACATATTCGACGACTTGAGTGAATGCATGAGCAAGCGCCCGTGCGTTCAATCTCTTACTAACCATTTGAGGAGAATAAGTCTCTGATTTCCCTTTGTGTAACTGGGGGCCTGTCTATTACATTCGCCCTATGAAGATTATCGTGCCGATGGCGGGCATGGGCAAACGCTTGCGCCCGCATACCCTCACTACTGCCAAGCCGCTGCTGCCTATCGCGGGCAAGCCCATTGTGCAGCGACTGGTGGAAGACATAGTGGCCATCAGCGACCAGAAGGTGACAGAAATCGCCTACGTGGTCGGTCGCTTTGGTGAAGAGGTAGAGCGACACCTCATACAGGTGGCCGAGGCATTGGGGGCCAAGGGTACAATTCATTATCAGGATAAGGCACTCGGAACGGCCCACGCAATTCTTTGTGCACAGAGCGCACTCAAAGGCCCGGTTACGGTGGCGTTCGCGGATACGTTATTTCGCGCCGACTTCAAGCTCGATACTTCAAAAGACGGAGTGTTGTGGGTGCAGAAAATTGAAGACCCACGTCAGTTCGGTGTGGTGGTGCTCAACGCAGATGGTGTCATTACCGAATTCAAGGAGAAACCACAAGAGTTCATTTCCGATCTCGCCATGATTGGTATCTACTACTTCAACGATGGAGAAAGGCTGCGCGATGAGTTGCAATACCTCATCGATCACAACATAATGAATGGTGGTGAGTATCAGCTGCCCGATGC
>JBJTRD010000164.1:0-6427 GCA_046075945.1 Flavobacteriales bacterium | reverse complement strand
CCCCGGTATCGGGGGGCTTTTCATAGTTCAATTTTCAGATGTTCATTACTTGCCAATGATGAGGCGGTCAATTTTCACATCGTTACCATTAGTCAAACGGTACGTGTAAAGACCTGCAGCCAAATCGCTGACGTTGAAGTTAACATTGTAAACCGAGCCGGCTTCAACTACACCGATGAACACGTCTGCCACTTTCTTACCTGTCAGGTTGTACAACTCGAGGGTTGTCTTAGCCTCATGTGCAGCCTTGAAAGTAAACATTGCATTGGTGTTGGCCGGGTTTGGTGAAACCTGAATTTCGCCGGCGATGCGCTCTGTTGAAATTGCTTCGGTATTGATAGCAGACTGGCCTTCGCTTCCACCGTTTGCGGCAACACTTGGGCTGAAGCTGATGCTTTGAGTGCAAGTAGTTGAGTTACCTGAACAATCAACAGCAGTCCATTGACGCTCGATAGTGTAGTCCGGGCAGCAATCCAGTTCGAAAGCAAAGTCACCTGCACCGCTCACGTTCGTGAAGCTTTGGTCAGCGTTCGCGCGGAAAGTACCGCTATAGCTGAACCAGCCACCGAATGCATTGTCGGCTGCATTGTAGTTATTTGCACCATCACCCAATTGGAAGCCGAAGTAATTGTTGGCAGGAGCATGAGCCAGGTTGATAGCAGAACCAGCGTAGTTACCATAACCACTCAATTCAGCATCTGGGCCAGCTTGCAACAAGAAGTAAGTCCATGAAGCGAAGTTGGCATCAACACCACCGCAATCAGCCTTGTAGCTGGTTGGGAAGCTTTGGCTAGACCATGCAGCCCAATCCCATCCGCCTTCGAACCATACATCCACGTTCCATCCTGTACCAGGGTTCAGTACGTTTTCCAATTGAGCTACCAAGTGAATTGAACCACCTGGGTATTGAACCAGGCTTCCACCAGCAACTTGATACCAACGGTGAGCGTTTGGCATGTTGTACATCATCATAGCCCAATCGTATGAATATCCGCATGAGTTACCAGCTGGACGAGCTGGAGTGATCAAATCACAATCAGCGATAGAACCTTCGGCCGGAGTTTCACCCAGGATATTCTCTTCGTAGTAAATCTGTACATCTGAATCACAACCATCGAGGGCAGTAACAGAAGCAGGAGCAGGAATTTCATCGTCGCAGTTCAATACGAGGTCAGCAGGACAACCATTGAGAGTAGGATCGGTAGTGTCTTCGAATGAGATGTACTGAACAAACTCTTCGCTTGCATTACCACATGCATCAACAGCAACCCAAACGCGCTCGAATGCACCGGTGCAACCAAGCTGCATGTGCTCACCATCGGTGTAGCTTACAGTGTATTCGCTGCAGTCATCCGAAGCACCTGGAGTTACAACCGCGGCTTCAGATCCACACTCATAAACGAACTCAGAAATGTTATTACCCCAAACTGGAGCACTGTTGTCAGATACATTGATGTACTGAGTGTAGCTAGCCTGGTTGCCACAAGCATCAGTTGCAGTGTAAGTGCGTTCGATGGTGTAAGAAGCAGGGCACTGACCTGGAACGATTACGTCGTTCCGTGTCACAGTTACATCAGAGCAGATATCCGAAGCAGTAGCAACAGCGATGTTGTCTTCGTCGGTACAGTTGCGTTCTTCGTTTTCAGGAGCGTAGGTGAACACAGGAGCTGTGCTGTCTACAATCGTGATGGTGCGAGAAACAGTAGTTGAGTTACCGCAAGGATCAGTAGCTGTCCAGCTTTGGCTGATTACCTGGATGCAATCGTCTTGTGATGTGCTTGAAGCAGCAGTCAAATCCAATTCTTCAGCGCAGTTGTCAGACCATACAGGCTCGTAACCCGGAACTTCCTCACCACACTCGATGGTTACATCGGCCGGAGCAACTTCTACGCTTGGAGCAGTTACGTCGATCAGGTGAATCATTTGCATGATTAGGCCGGCAGTTTCGTTACCACAGATATCGCTTACCGAGTAAGTACGGATAATCTGACCTGCGCAACCACCACTTACATAGAGGTCTGTGAACGTAATGTTCACCTCATTACAGTCGGTAGCTGAAATCATAATCTCATTGCTAACATTGTCGCAAGGCATTTCAACCTGCATGTCGTAAGGATTCAATACAGGCGCTTGAGTATCAGAGATAGTGAGGTACTGTTGGAAGTACGACATGTTTCCGCACTCATCGCTGGCTGTCCATGTGCGGGTAATAACACCCTGACAAGAGTTACCATCCAAATCAGAGTCAGCATAGCTCAATGAAACTTCGCCGCAATTGTCAGATGCAGATGGCTCGATTACAGGAATTTCTTCACCGCACTCATAGCTGTAAGCATTCTGTTGCTCACCGAAAACAGGGGCTGTCTGGTCAACTACATACACATAACGTGTTTCAACCACTTGGTTTCCGCAGTTGTCGTATGCACGGTAGGTGCGCTCGAGTGTATAGCTCTGTGGGCAGTTGCCTGCGATTGTGCTTTCTTCAACGGCAATCTCAACGTTGTCGTCGCAGTTATCAGCTGCAGCGTATACACCGAATCCTGGAACTTCCTCATCGCAGTTAACTGTTACGTTCTCCGGCAGTGAAGTGAAGTATGGGTTGGTAGTATCAACAATAGTAACCACAGTTGTAGCAGTTGTGCTATTATCGCAATGGTCCGTAGCAGTCCAAGTGTAGGTCTCGATAGTTGTACAACCATCATACTCTGAGCTGAAGGTAGATTCAATTACGAGATCATCGTCGCAGTTGTCCGAGAATGTTGCAGGTGCTACTGAATACTCGTCACCACACTCAACTGTCATGTCTCCATTTTCAGATGCAATTTCCGGAGCAACTTCATCGGTCAATGCAATAACCTGAATGAATTCTGCTGACACATTACCACAAATGTCAGTGGCAACGTATGTGCGGATAACATTACCTGCGCAAGCACCTGATACACCAAGGTCGGTGAATTCGAGCGTGTATTCGTTACAGTTGTCTGAAACGTTTACATAGATACCTGCATAATCATCACATGGACGGCTGATTTCATTTTCGCCTGCAATTACAGGTGCAGTAGTGTCCTGGATGTGAATGTACTGAACGAACGTAGAGGAGTTGTTGCACTCATCAGTAGCTGTCCAAACACGGCTGAATGTGCTGTAGCAGCTGTTACCTTCAGCTTCGCCATCAGCGTAGCTCAGTGAAACAGCACCGCAGTTGTCGCTTGCAGATGGTTCGATAACCGGAATATCTGTGTTGCACTCATAAGTGAAGTCGTTGTTTTGCTCACCGAATACAGGAGCAGTAACATCTACTACAGTGATAGTCTGAGTTTCTACTACTTGATTGCCACAGTTGTCAATACCACGGAATACACGCAAGATGTAGTAATTCTGTGGGCATGAGCCTGGCATTACATCTTCAGCAAATGCAACTTCAACCTCAGCATCACAGTTGTCGATAGCGATAGGATATACTACAGCAGGAGCTTCTTCATCACAGTTGATGGTTACATCAGCAGGGAATTCGATGAACTCCGGATTGGTAGTATCCTGAACGTGTGTTGTGCGAGTTGCAGTTGCCTGATTGTCGCAGTAGTCTGTAGCAACCCATGTGCGGATGATGTCGTAGGTCTCAGGGCAGTCGTCGTCCTGACCAACATATTGCTCAGAATAAGTAACAACTACTTCTTGTCCGCAGTTATCAGAACCGCTAACACCGCCATTGTCATTCAAAACAACGTCAGAACACTCTACTGTGATATCGGCAGGAAGACCAACAAATTCAGGCGCAGTGTTGTCCAAAATTGCGATGAATTGCTCGGCTTCCGAAGTGTTTCCACACTCGTCAGTAGCCTGGTACACACGGTGCAATACACCGAGGCAACCTCCAGATTGAAGAACTTCTTCAATAACTACAACAGTTGCAGAACCACAGTTGTCGCTTGCAGTGATAACAGCAGGAATCTCGTTACATTCAATGTGAGTGTAGTACTCATACGTGTCGAATACAGGAGCAGTGCTGTCTTGAACGTGAATGGTCTGAGTGAATGTTGCAGAAACATTCTGGCACTGATCAGCAGCATACCATGAACGAACGATGGTGTAGTTGCTTGGGCAATCGCCCTCCATGTATTCTTCGTTGAAGTACAATGAAGGGTTTTGATCGCAGTTGTCGGAAGCTCCAACCTCAGCAGCGGCAGGTACGTTGTCGCACTCAGCGGTTACATCTGCTGCAGGCAAGTTGTTCAATACAGGAGCAGTTGTGTCAACAATGGTAATGGTTTGTACACAATCAGAGCGGTTGCCACACAAGTCGGTAGCAGCCCAGGTGCGGGTTATAGTAGAAAGGCAAAGTCCGTTTTCAGCAGTTTCACCCATGAATTCGATGGTTACATCGCCTGAGCAGTTGTCTGTAGCCTCAACACCTTCTGCCAGAGCAGGAACCTCGTCTGAGCACTGAATAGTAACAGACTCAGGACAGTTGCTGAATACAGGAGCAGTCGTATCATTAACATTAACCTGCTGTGAAACGATGGTAGCGTGACCACAAGCGTCTTCAGCACGGTAGAAGTTGGTGAAAGAAGTTGTGTGAGGACAATCCTGATCTTGGCCTGGTTCGCAAGTAAGATCAACATTCACGTCGCCATGACCGCTGATAGCCTGATTGTTGGCGAAACCTTCGTAGGTAAACCAACCCGACATACCATTTGAGCAGTTTTTGTTGTTAGCACCCACGCCCACCTGGAAACCGAAATAATAGTTTACAGGCATGTGGTAGAGATACAATTCAACACCGGCTAATGCACCGGCTCCGGTAAGGGTAGAGAAGCCGCCAACCAATTCGTAGAAATTCCAGTCGTTAAAGTTATTGCTGGCGCAGCTAAGCATCAAATCATTCTTGTAGTTGCGTCCAAGTGCTGACCATGCAGCCCAAGTCGCTTTGTTGTCGAGCCACATGTCGACCACAAATTGCTCGTCGGCATTATTGGTATTGACAACGGTTCCATACAAATGTGCGCTGCCATCGGCAAACTGGTCGAAGTGACCGCCATTGGCGTCAAATACATAATTAGCGCTCGAAGCTGAAGACAAAGTGGGCAACCACAACGCCCAGTCTGCACCGGGTCCGATAGCTGTTGAAGCTACACATGTAGATTGCATTTCGCCTGTTTGGCTAGACCAAGCTTGAACTTCTGCAGCACCGCTGCAGGCATCCATTGCCATGGCATTCTGGAAATTGGCCGCTTCTTCGGCACATTGTACATTCCACTCTGCATCGAAACCGCTGATTGCAGGACCTTGTGAGTCTTGCACGGTGATGAGTTGGGTACAAACCTGAACGAGCGTATCCAACGTTACAATCCACGTGCGTGAAATGAGACGATTACAATCGGAGGACGACAGTACAATGTCCTCAAATTGCAAAATCAGAGGCTCGAAGCAAAACTCGCCACTGAATTCAGGCACGCCAGTGTAATCGAAGTCACCTTCCTGGCCACACTCGACGGTTACATCCGGTAAGCAGCTCACATTCAGAGAAAGCACACATGGCTCCTCTACATCCGGCATATCGCATACGCCGAGATAATCGCCGTGTGCAAGGTGCGCAGGCACTGCCGATTCATCAACGTATATAGTAATGGAGTTGCCATTACCAAGTCCGTGACAAACGGCCACTAATCCAGGCACAGGTGGTGCCGAGCTATATTGCCCATTGGCAATAGAAGACCCCCATACAAAAAACAAAAGACAGATAGTTAATGCTTTAGCAGCATTCAGGAAGCGGGCACCGAAGAAATCAGCACCACCAACAAGTGAAGTACACAGAGTAGTAGATAAACTCATCTTGTTTAGAATTTAGTTTGACAAAAAATTTAAGAAATAGTCTTTATAGGGGAAAAGACGAATTTCAGTTTATTAAGGGCAAATATACGTATATCTTAGATAAAGTTTCAAAATATTTAGATAAAAATAAATGAACATCTGTGGATAGTCGCGTTTATTAATTGATTATCAGTGGTGTATCTCGACTCTTTCGATGGCTATTTTTGTTGCATGGAGCGAGCAGTTACAGTGGCAGTAGCCCCGATTCGAAGGGAACCATCCGACCGAAGTGAGTTGGTGAGCCAGGGTTTGATGGGCGAAAAAATCGAAATTCTGGACCAGCAGGAGAAGTGGGCGATGATACGAATGGTGGCAGATGGCTATGAGGGCTGGATGGATTGCAAACAGTTCGGCGATGTCGGGGATAGCTCAATCAAAGGCCAACTATCTGCTGCTCTTACGCTTTGCGCGCTGCCCGATAAGACTAATCAATGGTTGGCGGCGGGTTCATATATACCGCAGGAAGTTTCTTTTTCCGGTAATCAACCAAGTTACAGCGGAAGTGAAGTGGATATTGAGCGGTGCGCACTGCAGTTTCTGAATGCTCCTTATCTGT
>JBJTRD010000163.1:0-3837 GCA_046075945.1 Flavobacteriales bacterium | reverse complement strand
CTTCACACTAGCCCTGATTCGTGTGCGTATTTTCGCTCTGCGAGCTTCTTTGCTGAATGCCATTGCTTTAATTCAAATTTTATTTAGCTGCTGACTTACCAGCCTTTTTACGTACATATTCACCAACATAACGAACGCCCTTGCCTTTGTATGGCTCCGGAGCACGGAGGCTGCGAATCTTGGCAGCAACCTGTCCCAGCAACTGCTTGTCGTGGCTCTCCAGGGTAATCGAAGGGTTTTCCCCTTTTTCTGCTTTCGCAGTTACCTTGATTTCCTTCGGCAACTCGAACACGATCGGGTGGCTGAATCCGAGGGTCAGTTCAAGCTGCTGACCTGTAGCCTTGCAACGATAACCTACACCAATCATTTCCAGCTGACGTGTCCATCCGGTGCTTACGCCGGTCACCATGTTATGAATGAGCGAACGATATAAACCGTGCTTGGAACGTGCGTCCTTGTGATCACTGCTGCGCGACAGCGTAATAACGCCCTCAGCGATGTCTAATGAAATCGATCCATCGATTTCCTGTGAAAGTTCCCCCTTGGGGCCCTTCACTTTGAATACGCCATCATTGAAAGAGACTTCTACGCCTTTTGCAACGGTAACGGGTGATTTTCCTATCCTTGACATGGGTCAGAATTTTTTCTAGTGATTAATAAACGTAGCACAACACTTCTCCGCCAATACCATGGGTGCGGGCCTCCTTATCGCTCATTACTCCTTTCGAAGTTGATACGACTGCGATTCCCAAACCATTCAACACACGTGGTAAATCTTCAGCTCCGGTGTATTTGCGGTGTCCGGGTGAAGAGATACGCTGGATGCTGGAGATAGCAGGCGTCTTTGTCTTCATGTTGTACTTCAACGCGATTTTAATAGAGCCCGGAGTTCCATCCTCGAATTTGTAGTTGAGGATATACCCTTTGTCGTGAAGGATTTTAGTAATTTCCTTCTTCAAGTTTGACGCAGGGATCTCAACCACCTTGTGACGGGCGGCTTGAGCATTCCGGATGCGGGTCAAATAATCTGCAATTGGGTCTGTAAACATTGCTGTTTCCTTTTTTTAGTGGCCTAGGCCACGTTGCTTTATCATTTCCGTGAAAGCACGGACACTTGTTCTTTTCTTATTGGGGCTGGTCTTACCAGCTTGCTTTTTTCACGCCCGGTATGCGTCCTTCCAATGCCAGTTCACGGAACTGGTTGCGGCACAAACCGAATTGGCGCATGTAACCACGTGGGCGGCCCGTCAGCTGACAACGGTTGCGTACGCGCACCTTGCTGCTGTTCTTAGGAAGCTTTTGCAAAGCATCCCAATCGCCTGCCTTCTTTAAATCTTCACGCTTCTTAGCGTAACGCTCTACAAGTGCAATGCGCTTGCGCTCACGAGCTTTCATTGATTCCTTAGCCATTGTTCTTTTTCCTGTTTATTATTTAGTGAAAGGAAATCCAAATTCTTCGAGAAGGGCTTTTGCCTCTTCGTTCGTGCGGGCAGTGGTAACGAACGTTATGTCCATACCGTTGATCTGCTTAATCTTATCCAGGTCAATCTCCGGGAAGATGATTTGCTCCTTCACACCGAAGGTAAAGTTGCCACGACCATCGAATCCTGAAGATCTCACGCCGCGGAAGTCACGTGTACGTGGCAGAGATACCGAGATCAAACGATCGAGGAATTCGTACATGCGATCGCCGCGAAGTGTAACTTTTGCACCAATTGCTACTCCCTTACGAAGTTTGAAGTTCGAGATATCCTTGGTGGCAGCAGTAGGCATAGCCTTCTGTCCTGCAATCATGGTCATCTCATCTACTGCAGCGTCAATGATTTTCTTGTCGCTTGTAGCTTTGCCCAACCCTTGGTTGAGACAGATTTTTGTAATCTTCGGCACTTGCATGATCGAAGAATACTCGAACTTGCTCTTCAAATTCGGAGCAATTTCTTCCTGGTATTTCGCTCTTAGGCGTGGAGTGTATTTCATTTCAATGTGTCTCCTGATTTCTTAGAAAAACGTTCCAGTTTACCATCGGCATTTCTTCTGCGGCCCACGCGCGTTGCGTTGCCTTTGGCGTCAATCACCTTTACGTTGCTGATGTTGATGCCTGCTGCGATGGATTCGATACCACCTTGTGGATTTTGTGCAGATGGCTTGCGGTGTTTCTTCACCAAGTTCACGCCCTCCACAACCACTCGGTCGTTGTCGCGATTTACATCCACAACACGGCCTTGCTTGCCCTTGTTGTCGCCGGTAGTTACCACCACCAGATCGCCCTTCTTTACTTTTAGTCTTTTGAACATCGTTTATTCATTTTGGACGTTTGCACGTCTTAATTGATTCTTAGATTACCTCCGGTGCAAGAGAGATGATTTTCATATAATCCTTCTCGCGAAGCTCACGAGCTACCGGACCGAAAATACGCGTGCCGCGCAATTCACCGGCTGCATTGAGCAACACCACAGCGTTGTCGTCGAAGCGGATATAGCTTCCATCGGCGCGACGCAGTTCCTTCTTGGTGCGCACTATCACTGCCTTCGACACGGTGCCTTTCTTCACGTTACCGCTTGGAAGTGCATCCTTTACGGTAACTACGATCTGATCGCCGATAGAGGCGTAACGACGACGGGTTCCTCCGAGTACACGGATAACGAGTACTTCGCGCGCGCCACTATTGTCGGCAACTTTCAGTCGTGATTCGTTCTGTATCATTTTCTTATTCTTTTAGTGGTTGCTGTGCAACCTGTACTTCCTTTATTCATGCTGCGGAATTCCACCGCAACGGTGTCCGGATAAGTCCGGCGCATGCATTATTTCGCCTTTTCAACAATCTCAACCATTCTCCAGCGCTTGAGCTTGCTCATCGGGCGGGTTTCCATGATTTTCACGGTATCACCGATACCACACTCACCCTTCTCGTCATGAGCCATGAACTTCTTGGAGTATTTCACGAACTTCCCGTATTTCGGGTGCATTACTTTGGTTTCAACCATTACCACCACCGACTTATCCATCTTGTTTGAGGTAACGATACCAATTCTTTCTTTGCGAAGATTTCTTTCCATGGTGTGTAATTATTTCCCGTTGTTTTTACGTTGGTTCATCACAGTAAGCATGCGGGCCACCTCTTTACGCTTCATGCGCAATTGCATGGGGTTTTCGGTACCTGCCACTGTGTGGCTGAATTTCATTTTCGCCAGTGCAGCTTTTTCTTCTTTGATCTTCTCGAGAAGATCGCTGTCGGCTAATTTGTTATAATCTGTAGCTTTCATGGCTTTTCTTATTCAGTGTAATCAGGACGAACGATGAATTTGGTGCGGCAGGGGAGTTTTTGTGCAGCAAGGCGCAAAGCTTCCTGGGCAATAGCCAATGGCACACCTTCAGCTTCGAAGATGATACGGCCTGGCTTCAGCACAGCTACCCATAATTCGGGAGCTCCTTTACCCTTACCCATACGTACCTCTGCAGGCTTACGAGTCAGTGGCTTGTCCGGGAATACACGGATCCACACTTTACCTTCACGCTTCATGAAGCGGGTGACTGCCACACGCGCAGCTTCTAGCTGACGTGATGTCAAAAAGCCTTCATCAAGGGTTTTGATAGCGAAGCTTCCAAACGCGAGTTGTGATCCGCGGTGGGCAATGCCTTTAATCTTACCCTTCTGCTGCTTCCTGTATTTCGTTCTTTTCGGTTGTAACATGACGTTCTATTATCCTGATGTCTTAATTCAATTCTGGGTTGTGGATGTTATGCGTTACCACGTCCGCCGCCTCTGCGCTCACCGCCACCACGACGGTCGCCGCCACGACGATCGCCACCACCGCGATTTGTCGCCCAACTTCGGAC
>JBJTRD010000162.1:0-2068 GCA_046075945.1 Flavobacteriales bacterium | reverse complement strand
TGCGTGAGCGCATTGAGGATATGTTTGATGGTGCCACCATTGTTGGAATTCATCCGGGATATCAAAGCCATAACGATGTACGCTTGTTGGCCAAGGAAATAGGCAGATTACAATCCATTGTAGGCGAAAGAATTTTGCACAGTCGACAGCATTTTTTAAAGTTCCGATTGCCCGTGAGTTATAGAAGATTGTTGGAATGTGGAATAACAAATGACCATTCGATGGGGTATGCCGATGTGCCGGGCTTTCGCGCAGGAACGGCTCATCCGTTCAAGTGGTTCGATGTCGATCGCAACGAGCCAACTTCTCTCGCAGTGCACCCCGTAATCGTAATGGATTCAACCTTGCGAACGTACAATGGGTTGAATCCGACACAGGCGCTCGAAAAAATTCGTCAGTTGAAATCTGCTATGCGCAACACAGGAGGCGATTTCGTGTCTTTGTGGCACAATGAAACTGTGGCCGAGCAAGGCGATTGGGTGGGGTGGCGTGCGGTGTGGGAAGAGGCGGTGAAGCACTAGGATTGCTGGAGAATAGGATTGTAGGATTATAGAGAGGGCCAACTTTCAACCTTTAACTTTCAATTTTCAACCAAGAATTATGCATTCACTGCTGAATTGAATAACGTCAGCTCATGACCATCCCAACAAGCCCACGATTCCTGATGCATCCACTCGCCGAGGTTGATGTAGCGTGAATGGTCGTTGAGACGAAAGTCGATGGCCATGTGGCGGTGTCCGAAAATGAAATAATCGTAATGCTTTTTTTTGAGCACTTCTTTGCAATATTGAATGAGCCATTCCTTATCAGCTCCCAAATACTCTTTGTCTTTGTGCCCTTTAGTGCTGCGGCTGTATCCCGAAAGGGAGCGGGCAAGCCAGATTCCGAAATTGGGATGCAAGCGCGCAAACAACCACTGGCATACCTTACTTGCGAATATTTTTTTGATGAATTTATAGCCGTAGTCGCCGGGACCGAGCCCATCGCCGTGACCAATCAGAAACTGCTTGCCGTCAAACGTTCGATCAATAGGCGCGCGATGCACTTGCACGCCGCATTCGCGAGGTAAATAGTCGAATATCCACATGTCGTGGTTGCCGGTAAATACATGCACCGGAATACCGCTGTCGGTGATCTCCGAAATTTTACCGAGTAAGCGCGTATACCCTCGCGGAACGGCTCGCTTGTATTCAAACCAGAAGTCGAAGAGGTCGCCCACTAAAAATATCTCCGCTGCATTGGTGCGCGCTGCTTCCAGCCAAGCTACAATCTTCTTCTCACGCACAAGACTTACTTCTTCATTGGGTGAGCCCAAATGAAAATCGGAGGCGAAGTAAATCTTAGTGCGAGCGCTCTTCATAACCATTAATTGGCAATTGTTTCGGCTACTTTGAATGGATTTAATCCTGTTAGGCGCAGTTCGAATAAAATGGTTTGAGCAAAATTCAGTGAGCGGGCATCTACCTCATCAGCGATGGAGGAGCTGTATGAAATAGGAATGTAAATATGGAAAATGTTCTTGATGAGGTTTACACTGACGCCGGCGTTCCACAATGTGCGAAGTTCAGTGTTGGTGTTGAGTGAGTCGCCGGATGGATTCATATTCTGAAGGGCAGCGATTCCGCCATAGACGCCCAGCGGTAATTTGAAGGGTAGTTCGATTTCTGTGTTGATGGATAGCAGAAATTTATTGGCAGTCTGCAGGGTGGGTGCTGCAAGGCCGCCTTGCGTGCGCATGAACTGCTGAGAAAGAAGCCCCGTTTGCTGGTCACGCCCCAAGAACAGTTCTTCGTACAAATAGTCTCCTCGGAGTTTATTCAACGGGCTGTCGTCGCCGCGTCGCACTCCACCATATTGACCGGCTGCATTCAGATAAAAACCATTTCCTAAACCTGCGTAAAGACGCGTGCGGATTTTCTTCGCCCCTTTTCCTCGATACACCCAATCGTGATTGAGGGTATGTTGTTGTGTTACGTTACCATTTGAAAAGTCTCCGAGCTCCAGTCGGCTCTGCCATTGAATAGAACCGCGATTGAATTTTTTTCGAAGCGTAATGTCCAGTCGCCAC
>JBJTRD010000161.1:0-18553 GCA_046075945.1 Flavobacteriales bacterium | reverse complement strand
CGCCAAGTTGGCTGCGGCAACAACCGCAACAAAACTGCGCTGCCCTCGCTGCTCTCTCATAGCTAGCTTGCTGCTACCTCGCAACTACCTTGCCTACACATGATAAGATGTCGGATGAAAAGGTGAGGCGCATACGTACATTTGTCTGGACTTCGGAGGGTGAACCTATTTCTTAATTGGTGCGGAGTATATTCGTCTCATGCAATCCATGATACGAAATCAATTCATCAAGGCGATTCTCAAGGTGGCAGGCGTTGAGCGGGCCGATCAGCTCTCTTCGTTTGCCATGGCTAAAGCATACCGCGAAGTATCCATTCATCTCAGGCAATACATAAAGGAACTTTTGCTTATTGGCGTGGGTGTGTTTTCTGCAGCCTTTGGATTGAAGGGGTTTCTACTTCACAACGATTTTATTGATGGCGGTGCTACGGGAATTTCGTTGTTATTGTCGATTCTGACCGATGCACCTTTATTCGCCTTTATTATACTCATCAACGTGCCATTTGTGATAATGGGCTATCACATCATGGGTAAGCAGTTTGCCGTTAAAACGAGTATTGCAATTACTGCTCTGTCCATTGTACTCGCTACGGTTTCATTTCCCGAGGTGACGAATGATTCACTGTTGGTAGCAGTATTTGGAGGTTTGTTTTTGGGCGCAGGCATTGGTTTCGCAGTGAGGGGAGGAGCAGTGATTGACGGTACTGAAGTGCTGGCTATTTTTCTGAGTCGTAAAACAGGAATGACAATAGGTGATATAGTTGCCGCGGTGAATGTGATTATCTTTTCCGTGGCAGCCTATTTTCTGGGAATCGAGGTGGCGCTCTATTCAATGATCACTTACTACGCCGCATCGCGAACACTCGATTTTCTGATTGAGGGTGTCGAGGAATACATTGGTGTCACTATTGTTTCACCGCATTCAGATGAAATCCGGGAAATGATTATTCAAAAGATGGGGCGTGGTGTAACGGTATATCAAGGGAAACGTGGTTTCGGTAAAACAGGCGACACCATTGACTCAGACATCGTTTACACCGTAATAACCCGTCTTGAAATCAGTAAGCTCAACACCGAACTGGAGAAGATTACCACGAATGCGTTTGTGGTGATGAGCAGTGTAAAAGACACCCGAGGCGGCATGATCAAGAAGCGGCCGTTGAAGCACTGATGGCGAACTGACCTTGAAAGATTTTCCCCCGATATACTCCCTAGTCCCTAGTCCTCACTCCCCACTGCCCAGTTTCCAGTACTCAGTCTCCAGTCTCCAGTCCCCAGTCCTCACTCCCCAGTCCCCAGTCCCCAGTCCCCACTCACGCCATGCCCTGCGGTCCGCCAAAACCTATGTTCATCATAGGATCCTGGCCGGGTGTGTCCTTGATACTTCCATGCTGCGACTCATATTTGCCGATGTTCTCGGAAAGCGCATGCAACAGACGCTTGGCATGCTGCGGAGTCAAAATAATACGCGATTGTACCTTGGCCTTCGGAACTCCGGGCATCATCCGAATAAAATCGACAACAAACTCAGCCGGAGAATGGGTGATGATTGCCAGATTGGAATATACGCCTTGTGCGACATCCTCACTAAGTTCTATGTTGAGTTGCTGATTGTTTTCGTTTTTAGTGCTCATAGCTTGTGGTTTATAGTATGTCTTTTAATTCGAGAAGCGAATGTAGTGTATACGTGGGTTTATAATTGTGTCGAACAGACTTGTTACCATGTGAAGCGTTCAATGCATTTTGTTCTTCCTCCGAAGCAGTCAGAAACGCTTGATCTATTCCAAAATCACGGGCACCTAATATGTCTGCATCCCAATCGTCACCAATCATCAGCGATTCTTCCTTGCTGGCCGATGCCTTTTCCAGCGCATAACGAAAAATTTCGGGATGGGGCTTTCGCACGCCTACATGTTCGCTGTTGATGATGTGCCTGAAATAGCCTTCAAGAGAGGCCGCTTTCATTTTATGACCCTGCACTTCAACAAAACCATTGGTTATAATGTGCAACTCGTAGCGGTCCTTGCAATGGTCCAACAGCTCGTGCGCTCCTTCCATCGTAAGCGGCTGACGAGGTGCTACCTCCAAAAAATCGAGCGAAAAGCGGTCAACAAATTCATGGGTGGCCGGGTGGTTTAAATCACGGAAAGTTCGATCGAAGCGAACAAATCGCAATTCGTCCTTCTTGATTTTATCTTGGCGGTAAAGTGCCCAGACATGGTCGTTGTGGTGATGATAGCGATTGTAGAAGTTTTCGAAATCCAAATGACCGATGTGCTGGTTGTGTCTCTGGAATAACTCTTCCATAGCTGCGCGAGTATTGCGCTTAAGATCCCACAAGGTTCCGTCGAGATCAAAAAAAAGGTGCGTGTATTTTTTCAAAATGAAAGTCCAATTTTTTTCATCCCAAAAGCGATGGTCGACAATACTACACTCCAGCAAAAGAATGCAATAATCATTTTTGGAAGTGCGCTGGGATTATGTCTATAAAGCTTGGCCGCCACAACCGAGGCAATGGGCACGGAAATAAGCCCCGAGATAAGCATGAGTCCTTCTATACCCCAACGTTGTTTTATTCGAATAAATAGTCGATTGCGCTTGTTGAAAATCTTGCGTTTGGTATTGAAGTGATGCGCAAGCCAATTAAAAATAAGCTCGCCTGAATGAAAGAATATATAAACGCCCAATGCAGCTCCGGTCGAGGATATGGCAATCACTTCGAAAAGCGACCAATGCTCACCGGTGGCAGGCTTCAGTGTCATGGCGAACGGCACGAAAAGAAACTTGACGATCGCCAGCAGCCACCACCCGGTCACTTTTAAGAAGTACTCGATAATCATTCTTTTATGCCAAATGCTAAATCTCCTGCATCACCCAAACCGGGCACTATATACGAATGTGCTGTCAGTTCGCTATCTATCGCGCCCACCCAGAAGTGTGTTCCTTCGGGAAGTTTGCTGCGTAAATGACTTAAACCACTCTCCGACGCGATAATACAGGCGATGTGCACGCGTGACGGCTTACCACGCTGAAGAATTTTCTTGTATACTTTTTCTAGAGAAAATCCGGTGGCAAGCATCGGGTCACAGATTACCAGTTCCGAGCCGTCAATTGGAGGGGCACTCACATAGTCCACTTCTATCTCGAAGTTACCCGCTGCATCATGCTTTCTAAATGCGGCAACAAATGCTGAATCCGAGTGGTCAAATATGTTGAGCATGCCCTGATGCATAGGCAACCCTGCACGCAAGATGGTGCACAGAAGTGGTTGTGACGAAGGTACATGAACCTCTGCAACACCAAGTGGCGTAGTGACCTCACGTGCTTCATACGTGAATGTCTTGGATATCTCGTACGCCATGATTTCGCCTATGCGTTCAATATTGCGACGAAAGCGCATTGCATCTTTTTGAATGTGCTCATCACGAATTTCAAGGATGTATTGATTGAAAATGGAGTGCTGCTTACTTAGTTCGTTTACCATGCGATGAATATACGTTTAAAATGAAAGTTCCGAATAACATGCATCCAACATGTCGCGCAGTCGATGGCTATATCCAATCTCGTTGTCATACCACCCAACCACCTTTACCATATTGCCAATCACAGAAGTGAGCTGCGCATCAAATAAACACGATGTTGTGTTACCGATAATATCAGCCGAAACAATTGGGTCTTCGGTGTAAGAAAGTATGCCGTTCCAACGATTGTGCGACGCTTCTTTGAAGGCTGCATTAATAAAAGCAATGTCCATCGGATTGCGAACATTGCAAGTGATATCAGTCAGCGATCCATCCGGAACCGGGACACGAAATCCACAACCGCCCATTTTATCGCGCAGATGAGGGAATATACGCGTAACGGCTTTTGCAGCCCCTGTGGTCGTAGGTATGATTGATAAAGCTGCGGCTCTGCTTCTGCGCAGGTCTTTATGCGGTGAGTCTTGTAATCGTTGATCACTTGTATAACTGTGCACCGTTGTGATGTAGCAGCTTTCAATACCACACAACTCATCGATAAGCTGAATCATGGGCGCAGCATTATTGGTGGTACACGATGCGTTGGAGATAATCAAATCGCTTGGCGTAACACAATGATCGTTTATACCTAACACAACAGTTTTGATGGATTCATCTTCTGGAGGAACACTCAGTAAAACTCGTCGCGCGCCGGCATCTAAATGTCCTCGCAATGTTTGAGTCGTTTTAAATTGCCCCGAACATTCTACTACAATGTCTGCATGCACACTACTCCAAGGTATTTCATCGGGGCGCGTAAAGGAAAAAAAGGGTATGTCATATTCGCCAACACGAAGTGAGCGTTCGGTTGCTTCAACGTGCCTATCTAATTTACCATGCACTGAATCATAACGCAGAAGGTGCGCCATCACTTCCACATTTGAAGGATCGTTGATGCCTACAATTTGAAAACGGTCATCGTTGATGAGAATGCGAGTCAGCGCTCGGCCAATGCGGCCAAATCCGTTGATACCAATGCGCAGAGGGTGCATAATAGTGAATGTGCGCTAGAATAAATGTTTCTCGGCGTGATAGGACGAGCGAACCAAGGGGCCACTTTCGACATAACGAAAGCCGCGGCCAAGTGCATATTCCTTGTATTGAGCAAACTTCTCAGGTGTAATAAATGCAGCCACCGGTAAGTGCTTAGGTGTTGGTTGAAGATATTGCCCAAGGGTTAAAATGTCTACGTTCACTGCTGCTAAATCATCGATAGTTTCCAATGTCTCTTCTTCTGTTTCGCCCAGGCCCAGCATGACACCACTTTTGGTGCGCATACCGCCCTGCTTGAGTCTGAGAAGTACTTCCAGGCTTCGGTCGTATTTGGCTTGAATACGCACTTGCTTGGTAAGCCGGCGCACTGTTTCAAGGTTGTGCGATACCACCTCAGGAGCGGCATCTATTATGCGTTGCAAATTGTTCCATTTGCCGGCGAAGTCGGGAATAAGTGTTTCCATCGTGGTGCCCGGTGAAATTTGACGAACTGCATTCACCGTATTAAACCATATTTCCGAACCACCATCGGTGAGATCATCGCGATCAACAGAGGTTATCACGGCATGCTTCACCCCCATGAGGCGTATAGATTCTGCTACGCGTTGCGGTTCGTGAGGATCGGCTGCTGCGGGCCTTCCGGTTGCGACAGCACAAAAGCCGCACGAACGTGTGCAGATATTGCCCAGTATCATAAAAGTTGCCGTGCCTTCTCCCCAACATTCCCCCATGTTGGGACAATTGCCGCTCTCACAAATGGTATGTAGTTTATGCTGGTCAACCAGTCCGCGAACCTTGCGGTAATTTTCACCGGTAGGTAATTTCACCCTCAGCCATTTCGGCTTCGGTATTCGTGTGCTTTCAATGGGAGTCGGCGTAGGAGTATCGCTCACTTCTGATCGTATTTAGTGCCTATGAAAAAATTGAGATAAAGAGTTAGAAACAACTGATGATTCTTTGGGTTCTTACTCTCGTCGTCGTAGATAGCCATTATGGGGATGCGTTGAGCGAATAAATCAGCCGCGGCGCCTGCTTCAATACCCTTGAGTCGCTCACGCTCGTTGCTGTATTCAAACGTAAATGAAAATTTACCGAACGCACCGGGATGTAATTTAAGTTCATCGAAACCACGAAGGGAACTTGCCCTTCCATAGATGTTATCGATGTAATGTAAATCAGGATTGAATTTTTCGACCTCAAGATAGGGTTGCTGGTTTGGCTCGTCCATATAAATGACTTCGAGGTACACAGGTTTGGTGAAGCCAAATGTGGGCCCGGCCATCCAATTATAGGAAATCTGGACACCGCTTCTGCGAAGTTTTTCAGTTAGAATTTTTTTTCTCCCTGCGTGAGCTCGCAGGGTATAGAAATTATTCAGTTTACCATAATAATAAGGACGTGCATTGGGATCATTAATGGGATTCCAGGTCTTCGTTTCCTTTTCATGCTTCACAAACATTAAATCACCCCCGAACAACCAAACATGCGTTGCATCCTTGTATCTGCCCAGCGATGCATTTATACCAAAGCCACTGGTGTTGATGTTAATTCCAATCTGACGGAGTTTTTTATAAAGCAAAATTTCACTTTCGGGTATAGGCTGCGATAGAAGCATTGCAGCTTTCAGCATGATTCCGATTATAAAGAGGAAGCGATACATTTCATTTCCAAAGGTAAGACACTCTGATACCAAACCCGTCTAACTCTGCAGTAGATTTGAATCAAAATTGACCCACATCATGAATCCGGGAATGACCGTCATTTACAAGGGAGATCTCAGAAACGAAGCCACCCACATGCGTTCGGGAAACCAACTTATTACCGATGCGCCAACCGATAACCAAGGTAAAGGCGAGGCTTTTTCTCCAACCGATTTGCTGTGCACTTCGTTGGCAGCCTGCATGACCACGATAATGGCCATCACAGCCCAGTCAAAAGGTATTCAATTGGGGACTATAGAAGCAAGTATCGAAAAAGTAATGTATGCTGAACCTCGCAGAGTGGGCGAGATTCATATTGAAATACGCTTGGAGGATTGCGCTTACGGAGTAAGAGAAAAGTCAATCTTAGAGCAGGCTGCTCACACGTGCCCGGTAGCAAAAAGTTTGCATCCGGACATCAAGCAAGTCGTGACGTTCAGCTATTGCTGAATTAATGCTGCGGGATTTCGACGCGATCGTAAGCCGCGCAGGCCTGCTTTCTTTTGGTACAAGAAGAAACAACAAGGACCGTGGCCAACAGAATTAGGAGAATGCGTTGTGTAGTTTTCATTTGTATAGGTAATAACCGAATTTGAATCCGATTAGACAAAAGTAGCATTTTCTTTTCGAAATGCAAAAGTTTCCATATTTCTCTCCCTTAACCTCACGAAATGATTGCAACACGAAAACGAATGTGAACTAATAGGTGAGGTTTGTTCAAAAGCAACACTATGAACAGGTCACGCAGGATTAATTTTGTACCCCGATGATACGACACTCAGTACCGGCAGTTCTTGTGCTCCAAGATGGCACTACTTTCTTCGGAAAATCATGCGGAAAAATTGGGATTTCCACGGGTGAAATTGCTTTCAATACGGCTATGACAGGATATCAGGAGGTTTTCACCGACCCGAGCTACTTCGGGCAAGTCCTGGTAATGGCCACCTCACACATCGGCAATTATGGAGTCCACACAGATGAAATTGAATCTGAGGCCTGCAAGGTGTCGGGCGTTGTTATCAAGAAATTCTCAGATGTGGCCAGCAGGATAGGGCCGGTTGGTACCTTGCAGGATTATCTGGAGAAAGACGGAGTTGTTGGTATTTGCGACATCGATACCCGTGCGTTGGTTCGCCACATTCGAAAGGTAGGTGCCATGAATTGCATTATCTCTTCGGACGGAACAGGTGTCGAGGTTTTGAAAGAACAACTGGCGAAGGTGCCATCCATGGATGGTCTGGAGCTGAGCAGTTTTGTAGCCTGCAAGGAGTCATACACCATGGGCGATCCTGCGGCTCACTTTAGGGTCGCAGTCCTTGATTTTGGAGTGAAGCGAACGATCCTTCGATGCCTCAACGAGCGCGATTGTTTTCTAAAGGTTTTTCCGTTGAATACTACGAAAGAAGAAATTCTTGCTTTCAACCCCGACGGAATTATGTATGGCAATGGCCCCGGCGATCCGTCGGCAATGCCCAAAACAATTCAGCTCATCAGGGAACTCATCGATACAGGTATTCCCGGTTTTGGCATATGCCTGGGGCATCAATTAATCGGGTTGTCGCAAGGATTAAAAACGGTGAAAATGTTCAATGGACACCGAGGCATCAATCATCCTGTCAAAAACCTGCTCACAGGGAAAAGTGAAATCACCAGTCAAAACCATGGATTCGTGATTTCACGCGAGTCAATCGAGACAGCATCAAATGCTGAAATTACCCATGTGCACCTCAACGACCAGACAGTGGCCGGAATAAGGCTAACCAACCGGCTTGTATTTTCAGTGCAATACCACCCGGAAGCCAGCGCAGGTCCGCATGATTCTCGTTACTTATTTGACCAATTTATTGCGAATATTGCAATCGGTAAAAAGACTGCCGAAACACATTGAGCAGAAGATCGCCTCAATGAAAGCCGGGCTTCCTTCTCTTGAGTTAAATCATTTAAATAATTAGAAAAGAGTATGTCAAGTATTGCAAAAATTCATGCGCGTCAAATTTTGGATTCGCGCGGAAATCCCACAGTAGAGGTTGAAGTGTATACAGACAGTGGGCACATGGGCCGAGCTGCCGTGCCAAGTGGAGCAAGCACCGGTATTCACGAAGCTGTTGAACTGCGCGACATGGATAAATCGCGCTACATGGGTAAGGGTGTTACGAAGGCCGTGCACAATGTCGTCAGTACGTTGAATGAAGCCTTGGTGGGATTCTCCATTTTCGATCAGATAGGCATCGACCGAACCATGTCAGCACTGGATGGCACAGACAACAAAGCCATCCTGGGTGCCAATGCCATTTTAGGTGTCTCACTTGCCTGCGCCCGGGCAGCGGCCGAAACTGTAGGCATGCCATTGTACCGATATGTCGGTGGTATTGGAGGTACTACATTGCCAATTCCATTAATGAACATCATCAACGGTGGAGCGCATGCGGATAATAAAGTTGACGTGCAGGAATTTATGATTCTCCCGGTTGGTGCCGATACCTTCAGCGACTCACTTCGCATGGGAACAGAGGTTTTTCATCACCTGAAGACGGTGTTGAAAGGAAAGGGTTTCTCTACCAATGTTGGCGATGAGGGTGGATTTGCTCCAAACTTGAAGAGCAACGAAGAGGCCCTTCAATACGTGATGCAGGCCATTGAAGCCGCCGGATACAAACCGGGTCAGGATATTTGCATCGGGTTGGATTGTGCCAGCACCGAATTTTACAATGCAGAGAAGAAAAAGTATGTACTCGAAAGCACCGGCGAGGAACTGACAAGTTCTGAAATGGTATCTTATTGGAAATCTTGGTGCGACAAATATCCTATCGTATCCATAGAAGACGGATGTGCCGAGGACGATTGGGATGGTTGGAAACTAATGACTGAAGCGCTAGGCGGTCACATTCAATTGGTGGGCGATGATCTTTTCGTTACCAATGTGAACCGACTCGCCCGCGGTATTCAGGAAGGCATTGCAAATTCCATTTTGGTAAAAGTCAATCAGATTGGCTCACTCACCGAAACAATTGATGCAGTTCAGCTGGCTACCAAGTATTCATACACCTCCATCATGAGCCATCGAAGCGGAGAAACGGAAGATACAACCATCGCCGATTTGGCTGTGGCGCTCAATACAGGTCAGATCAAGACCGGTTCGGCTTCACGCAGCGATAGGATTGCCAAATACAACCAGCTATTGCGTATCGAGGAAGAACTTGGCGGTGCAGGGCATTTTCCGGGAAGGCAATTTCCGTATATGCCTGCTTAATGGAGAGTTGAAATTAAAACTTGCGATGGGTTGATTAATGGAGTTGAAGGTTGAAAGGTTGTGCCTTTTTACGACTCTCGGCTATCTCATTCGATCTGCCTGCCGGGATGTTTGTAGGAAACTACGCAAGTCGCTATGCGAATATTAGAGTTGTCGATACCCCACGCTACCGACGAAGGGACATTCCATTCGGCCACGAAGCTGCTACAATCTATAGGCAATGCTGGATTTAATGTTGTCTATGTCCTACCGTGGTTCAAGATCAATCGCAGGGCGAGTCCATCGCCCTATGCCGTCGTTGATTATTATTTCACCAATGAAATGCTTGGCAACATAAAAGATGCGGCTCACTGGATACGTTGCTGCCACGATTATGGCCTGGAGGTAGTACTCGATATCCCTCTCAACCATACTTCGCCATTTCATAGTTGGCGGGCAAAGGATGATTGGTACGCAAGGAATGAGCAGGGAGAATTTCACGCCCCCCTGGGAACCGCTTGGAGCGATGTGCTTCAGTTGAATCACCAAAACCCACAGGTGTCAAAATCGTGTGCTGAGGTTCTCCAATTTTGGCTCGAACAAGGTGTTGATGGCTTTCGTCTCGATGCGGCATCGTTCATCTCAGGCGCATCTCTCACAGCATGGAGTACAGTTCTCAATCGAGCAAAACACGTTTGGTGCGATGACGTGCAGTTGGCACAACGATACAGGTATTTTACCTCATTCTTCAACCATGGGGCATTCCTCCAGGCGCAGTCGAATGTTGATGCCTGGAAAGATGTAATCGCTTCCACTGAAGATTGTGGCATTCTTTACTTGTCCAATCACGACACGCTACATGCAGGCCGCAGCCCGCGCGATCAGTGGGGCATACAGTATGAATCTATGCGGAGTTCTATGGTTACATCCACGCATCACCATTTACTATCTTGGTCAGACTGGAAGGATCCTGATGCGTGCTATTCATTTCTTAATTCGTGATTTTTGAAATCTTCCTTTATTTTTACCCTACATCATTTTTTACCCCGGACAGATTGCGGTTGAATGAACAGAAATCAGGGCCATTATTGAAGAATAGTCAAATGAAATGAAGCATCACATGCACAGCTTTGGAATGGAATGACAAATGGAAATGTGGAAAGGAAAAAAGGAATGAGGTCGAATCGCTGCCAATATATAGGACTGATCGTTTTTGCATTGGTTTGGCTGGCATGCAAGCCCAAGGCTATTGTGCAATCGGGATCGTATCAGTACTTATATGATCTGGAAAGCCGCGATTTGCACCCCGAGTATATAGTGTATCATCATGCGGAGGATTCGTCCACAATCCACTTTCGGGTTTTCTCCAGCGAATTGCTCTATACCCGCAGTTCGGCCGACAAACCCTTTTTACTCAACCTTCGTTTACGTGCAACTATTAGTGATGTTGAAGGTTCGGTGCGCGATACCTCATCCATTGTTTTATATGAAGCAAATAAAAATCAACAAGGCTGGCTAGTAGGTTCGATGGTAATTCCCATGCATGAAGGAAATTGGAATGTGCTCATGGAATTTACCGACGTGGCTCGAAATCTCACACAGCCCTCCTTTCTTGTTTGCGATAAATCGACCAGTTTCACCTCACAGAATTATCTGCTCACGAAATTTGAAACCGGAGAGCCTGTTTTCGGTGGCTTTGTAACACCGGGTCAAATGGTAGAGGTCTATAGTGCCAGAAATGCGGGTGCCGGGCTACCGTGGATTGGGAAACTGTCGACAGAAGTAAAATTGCCTCCGCCTCCGTTTTCAGCGAATGCGCCCGATCAACCTTCCATCACCGGCGCTCAGGCAGTTGCCGCCGGGCAGGACGATAGCACAGGATATATTTTTGAAGTTGTGAGCGGGCTTTATTTTTTCACCCATGATGTTTCAAAGCGCGTGGGCTTTACCATCAAAACATCCACTACGCACTATCCGCGAGTAAAAGATATAGGGGCCCTCGAATGGCCCCTGCGATTTATTACAACCAAAGCCGAGCACGAGGAGATTGTGAAGAACGCTAATCCGAAATTGCTAATTGATCGGTTCTGGCTCGAATGCGGCGGAAGCAAGGAGCATGCGCGAGAGCTTATTCGGACTTACTATAGAAGGGTAGAGGAGGCCAATACTTATTTTTCAACTTTTACCGAGGGCTGGCGAACAGACAGAGGTATGATTCACTTGCTATTCGGTAACCCCAATCAAATAATCCGTTCTTCAACGGGCGAGGTATGGAATTATGGTGAAGCACCCCAGGCGGCACTGCTTTCATTTACCTTTAAAAAAGTTGATTCTCCATTCACGAATAACCTGTACGTCCTCGAGCGTGAGCCGGGATATAAACCCTATTGGGAACGTATGGTACAGGTTTGGCGAAGCGGTAAAATCTACAGTGAGTAAGCTTTTAGGTAATAGTTAATAGGTTATAGGTATGCACCAGCCCCTATCACCTATTACCTATCACCTATCACCTATAAGCTATTTTTATTTCTTCTTCCCGGTAACGATAAACTCGGTGCGACGGTTTTCTTCGTGGAGCGATTCTTCGCAAAATACCCCATCTGTGCAGTTATTGAGAAGTTCGCGCTCGCCATACCCTTTGGAAACAATGATTGAGCGTGGTACGCCTTTTTTAACCATGTAATCCGTTACGGCTTTAGCGCGCTTAGCTGATAGGTCGTCGTTATACTCGTAGCTGCCACGGCAATCTGTATGGCTGCGAAGTTCAAATTTCAGATTATTGTTCTCACGGAACAGTTTCACAAGGTTATCTAAATAGGGGAAAGCATCATCCCGAATATTCCACTTGTTATAGTCCCAGTGAATGTCGGGCATATCGTAAATACCCTTCGACTTAACGCTGCTTTTGTCTTTGCCATTCTGTCCTCCGTTTTGGCCCGTGCCATTTGCATCGCCGCTTCCGTTAGCATCAGTAACGTACAACTCGGCCATTTCAATCGACTTATTAATCGGGTCTTCGTAACCGCGTGTATTGAAATTGTCGGTTTGACTGAAATAGCCATCGAGCTCACTGATGATTTGGAAATCTTTCCCCTTAGGAAGTTGCGCGGTGAACTTTCCGTTACCATCGGTTAGATACATTTGCTCGGTACCATCGGTCAGATTCTTAATTTTAATCTTAGCACCGCCCAATGGAAGCTTACTATCCTTGCCGGTTACGGAAGCATTCAAAGTAACCTGGGTATCATCTTCTATAAAGCTGTATATCTTGTCGCTGCCAAATCGGTCACTCGAGAAATAGCCTGTCTTGTTGTCCGCGTTCCAAACCATACAGAAATCATCATGAGAGCTATTCATAGGATAGCTCAAGTGAACAGGACGTTCCCAAATTCCATTTCTATTGGCCGAACTCATCAAATCCAGCCCGCCTAAGCTCTCAATCATATCTGTTGAATAATAGAGCTCGTCATCACGGCGCAGAGTAGGGAAGACCTCATTTCCAGCAGAGTTTACATTTCCACCTAGGTTCGTGGGTGTGCCCCATACATTCTCAATCATTTTTACTGACCAGATATCCATACCTCCAAAACCACCCGTCATATCGCTTGCGAAGTAAAGGGTCTTGCTGTCCGACGAAAATGCCGGATGCGCGAACATAAATTTGTTGTCGCAGAAAGGAAGAACTGTCGGTTTTTCCCAGTTTCCGTCGGCACCTTTGCGCGTTGTATAAAGCTGTGTAGTGCTTATTTTATTTTCATTACCGGCAAGAGATCCGGATTCAAGTGTGTAGCTTCTCGTGAATACCATGGTGTTGCCCGAAGGTGATATGGCCGCCACTGCATCGTGATAATTACCATTGATACCGGGTAACTCTTCCGGAGCACCCCAGGAAGCTCCTTCTCGTTTAGAGAAAAAGAGATTGGTATATGCTTGCTTGGTATAAGGGTCGAGTTCACCATCGCCCGATGGGCTGCAGAAAATCAATCCGCCATTGTATAAGCGAGGCGCATAAACAGGCCCTGCCGCGGGTATCATCATGGTTTCAATAACGTAATTGACCGAGTCAGCTTTCATGCGGTCAATGTTTCGGCAACTGGCAAGCAATTGTTTTGCATATGCATTCGATGCGTCTCGGCTAACAATCCCTTCTAGAATCAACTTTGCATCTGCATAACGCTCTTTTCCCATCAAGGCGCGTGCATGGTTTACGCGGTCTGCATCCGTGTTATCCGTATAGGTAGAAATAATCTCGTAATTTGAGAGAGCATTGTCGTAATCATTCACCTTCATATAACTATCCGCCAATTTGCGGCGTGCATCAGCCTCATCCTTTTTCGCTGTGCCTTTTCCCAAATAGTACGCAGCATCGCTGTATTGCATATTCTCGTATGCTTCCTTACCGGCCTTGTTATAAAGCGAGGCACAACTTGCCAGCATGAGTGTGGCAACAGAAAGGGTTATATATCGAAGAAATAGAGAGTTCTTTTTCATGAGCTTCATTGTGTTGTTGTTCACTTGTTGGTTCAGTTTTAGAAATAGCGGGGTGAACGGGTTTTAACTAGGGCAGCACGTCCCAAATCATATCCCAGCATCACTTCATGCGAGTTATTGCTGTACTTGGAAAGGGTGCTCAATGTATAGTCAAACGCATAGCCTATTCTCAGTTGTGGATTGATGTTCCATTCAAGCATGGTCACAAGGGCGTCGCCGGTGCGATAGCCGGCACCGAACCAGAATTTATTCATGAAGAGAGCATTGCAGTTCAAATCAACATTCACTTGATTGCCTTGCACTTTTACAAGTACACTTGGCTTGATAGCAAGTTCAGGGACTGGTGTGAAAACCATTCCAGTGTTAATGTAAACGTGGCTCTTGTAGAAACTGTTTATGCCTGTCTCTGTGTAGCTGATCTTATCATCAATGGATAGCAACGATGGCACGGCCAGGCCTGCGAAGAAATTGCTTTGGTAGTAATATAAACCGGCACCAACGCGCGGAATCATCGTTCCATTTATATTGTTTGCATATACAGGGTCTTCTACATCTTTAATGATGGCATCCGTAAGCTGCGCGCTGTAACGGGATGCACCAAGGCGTATTCCGAAACTCAGTTTTCCTTTGCCCATTTTAACATGCGTCGCAGCATTGGCGTTCAGGTCGAGTATGTTGGTGATACCCAGAGCGTCATTGCTCACGTTGAAACCTAACCCGGCTTTACCCCCGATAATCTGACCGTCGGCGCTTAAGAATTGCGTGCGGGGTGCATTGTCGAATTTGACCCATTGACTTCTGTGAAGCAAGCTGGTACTCCAGTAATCATGGGTTCCGGCATAGGCCGGGTTCAATACCATGCTGTTAAACATGTATTGACTAATCATCAATTCCTGCTGAGCCGAAACTCGAACCGCAGCAATCATGATGGCTATGAGGATTATATATTTTTTCATAGTATGGATGTCTTTAAGAGTTCTTGTTATTGTTCAGCTTAATTTCTGCGTAAGTCAACGTATGTATTGAATTTTTGACCACAACCTTCAAACAAAACGAAGTAGGTACCATCTGAAAGCGTGTTGCCATCACTGTCCTGGCCGTACCAATCGTTCAGGTAACTATCCTTCTCGTAAACAAGGTTGCCCCATCGATTAAACACCTTGAATTTGTTGTCCGGACAATCTTGTACACCATCAATGACGTAGGTGTCATTGAAACTATCACCATTCGGTGAAAGGGCTGTGTAAAGCTTCAGTGCATCCGGATCCACGAGGGTTATTATCGTGTCGAGCGTGCATCCATTTGCATCGATAATCTGCAACACATAGTCTCCTGCCGTCAAATCAATCGGATTGAATACTGTATCTGCGATAGAGTTGGGGGTCCAGTTGAAAGTATAGCCCGGTGTTCCGTTTTCAACTTCCACCAGTATAGTTCCGTTATCACCATCAGGGCTGGAGATATTGTAGGTGTTGGTGGCGATTGAATATTCACTTACGGTGATGGATACTGTCATCGCATCCGGTGAATCAATGTTGAATGTGGCTGTAGTATCACATCCGGCTGCATCGGCCACGGCCACTGAGTAATTTCCTGCTGGAAGCCCGTCAAGGCTCGATTCAATGCCCAAAGTAACACCCTGATTATCGGTCCAGTTGTATGTAAATTCCGGAGTGCCACCGCTCGTAGCCACGGTCACAGCGCCGGTGCTATCACCTGCGCATAGTACGTCAGAAATATCGAGCGTTACAATCAAGCCGAGCACTTGATCAATTTCGAAACTCAATTCTTCCGTGCAACCCAATGCATCGTTCACGATGATGGAATAGAAGCCTTCGCACAAATCTGCGAGGTCTTCCGTTTGATCACCGTTAGCCCATTGGTAAATGTAACCAGGAGAGCCACCAGTTACAGTTATATCGATCGAACCATTACAAGCACCACAACTAGCGTCGGTATCGATTCCACTCAAAGCGAGGGGAGAAGTTGGAACCGTGAGCAACGTATCAGCAACTGCAGGTGGACAGCCGTTGGCATCTGTTACTGAAATACTCAAATCACCGCTGGTCGTAACATTCACACAATCACCGCTGCCACTATTACTCCAGTCATAGGTGTAAGGGAGTATGCCGCCCGTGGCAGTAGCGCAGGCCGTAACGGTTGCCGTTTCGCAATCGTTCGTTATCAATAATGTCACAGCCAGTGGATCCGGATTAACGATTGAAAAAACATCTTCGTGCGCGCATCCGCTCAGACCATCAGCAATGTTGATTGTGTATTCGCCGGCACACAAATCTGAAAGTATGATTTCATTAGAGAGGAATCCATCAGGACCCGCCCATGAAATGGTTGCGCCTGGATAAATACCACTGATAGTGGCGTTGATTTGTCCGTCACACGCTTCGTTACAGGTAATATCCACGATTCCAGGATCAACGTTGATTGGAGGCGGGGCGATAAGTTCGAAGTTGAGTGAATACTGGCAATAGTTGGCATCGATAACGACTACGTCGTAGAATCCGGGACCAAGATCAAATTGATCTTCTAATGCATCGTTGACCACATTGTCGGCCCAGTCAAATGTGTAGGGTTCTACGCCACCCAAGGGCGTTAAATCGATATAACCATCCACGCTATAAGAGCAATTCAAGTTGTACTCTTCGTTGAATTGAGAGAAAACACTTGTGACAGCAAAAGGAATTTCCGGTTCTGTAATGAACACGCATTCTTGAGCAGTGCAACCATCTGCATCTACAACATTCAGGCAATAGCCGCCGGCACCAAGTGAGTTAATATCTTCCTCGAGGGAAAGAATGGTACCTATTTCATTCGTCCAAGAAATTTCGTAAGGTTGACTACCTCCTGAAATGGTGGCATTCACTGAACCGGTTGTGTCACCGCTGCACTGCAATGTATAAACCTGATCGGCTTCTTGAATGAGTATTTCAGCAACCACAACTAATTCATCAGGACTATCAATGATAAAGGCTACGCTGGTTTCACAGCCATTGACGTCGGTAATTGTTACTTCATGACTTCCCTGGCAAAGGTTTTCGATTGTGCCGGGCATTGCACCGGTGTAGTTCGCACCATCCAGGGTTGCAGTGAAAGGTTCAGTTCCTCCGGTTAAACTTACGGTAGCGGTTCCATCACATGTTGCAAAGCAACTTGCGGCTGTAATAGATTCAACGTTACCTTCCAGTCCAGCTGCGTCAGCAATTTCATAATCAAACGTTTCTGTGCAGCCATTTGAATCCGTAACGGTGAGCGAGTAATTGCCGGCCTGTAAGCCGCAAATAACTGGAGAGTTAGGCGGATTACCACCAATGTTGCCCGACCATTGATAGGAAATGTAATTGCTGCTTCCTCCTTGAAGGTTGGGTGAAATACAGCCCTCGTTGCTCAGGCACGTGATGTCTTGAATTATTGCAGGAGATTGCAACGAATCCGGTGGAATCATATCAACGCACGTTGTTGCCAAACAACCATTCGCATCTGTTACATTGATGCCATAGGTACCTCCCGGTAAATTATCGGCCGAGGGTGCGTTTGGATCATTGCCATAAATAGCCGGATCAACATCAGAGCAATCAGTGACCCAGTCAAACAGATAAGCATATGGGAAGAATGTATCCGGGTCAGGTGTACCGCCAATTACCGATACAGAAATGGCACCATCGTTCGAATCGAAGCAACTCAAATTGAAGCCGCCATCAAACTGCGAAGTTTGAATGTTGAGTTGCATAACTTCCGGCGCATCGAGTATAATCGTGGATGTTGCATTACACCCGGTAACCGCGTCTGTCACGCTGACAGAATAAGAACATTCAGAGAGATTATTAATGTCCTGAGTTGTTGCTCCGAAGAAGAAGCAGCTGGGGTTGGATAGCCACTGATATGTGAAGTCGCCGCTGCCGCCAATAACCTCGATGTTAATACTACCATTGTTCTGACCAAAGCAAGTAGGGTTTACAAGGTTTACTATGTCGATGAGTATGGGTTCAGATTCGGGAATGGTAAAGAATTGAGTTTCTTCGCAATCGCCATTGGAAATGAATACTGCATATTCCCCGGGGCACAATCCGCTTACATCCTGCGTGGTTGGTGCAGCGCCTTGAAATGGTCCGCTCCAGGTATAAACAAACGTACCTGCTGCAGGAAGACCTGTGATTGCATCTGTAATAGTGAGGTTGATAGAGCCATCACATAAATCGGGACACGACTCACCAATGATTTCGCTTTCCGTTAAGAAGGAGTCATTTTGACTGACGTTTGCAAACGCCGTCTGTGTGCAACCCTCCGAATCGGTCACCTCTAGTGTAAAATCACCGGAATCCAAATTCGTTAAACTTGTACCTGTGCAAGGCGCGCAGCCCGGGCCTGTCCAAGTGGTTGTGTAAGGGCCACCATTACCACCTATGAGGGAAACAATATCAATGGAGCCACCACCTGTACTGGCGCCACCGCACGGGTTGCCAACGGCTTCAAGCACGATGTCTATCTGCGGCACACACTGAAGTGTAAAGTCGCTGGTGACTACGCAGTCGTTCACATCCGTAACTGTTGCTGTGTATTGACCACAACCGACATCGACCAGATTCTGCTCGTTGGTGAGAACTTCA
>JBJTRD010000160.1:0-3402 GCA_046075945.1 Flavobacteriales bacterium | reverse complement strand
GAATTTAATTGATCTCGTATCTTGTGTAATTACTGCACCTCCATCATTATCGCGATTGGTGCTGCAGTTATCCGGTAAAATTTCCAAAATCTTTCCGAAGCCAACAATTCGGCTGTTGTTGACAATCAATCGCACGCGGTATTCATTATCGCCCACTCGCTCAATACGGCGCTCGCACGTCATGTCGGCAAATGGTTCTTCTACACGGATGGGCTGAGCCTGGGCTGCGGCTGACGGCTGCGGCATATCGACCTGCTGCTTTACCACCACAGTGCGTGTAGGCACATAAATATCTTCCCGAATATTTTCGCGCACATAGGAAAATGTTCCCTTTATTTCATAGGCGCCTTCAATTTCCGCCTGACTCTCGATGTAATAAGAAACTTTGAATACAGATTCCTCGGGTAGATTCATCCAGACAAACTTGGCCTTGTCGCCACTAAATGTAAAAGAGGCTCCTTTAATATCGCCGGGTGTTGCAGTAAAACCACTGGGAAGAACCAACTCGAGTTTGGAGAATCCCTGCACATCGCCCTTTCGTACATTCACTTCCACCAACGTGCGCGTTCCGGACGCAATCATCGCCGGTGTGTTGTTTTCAATAAGCACCGTGTCGCTGCTAAATACGCCTATAAGCAGAAATGCGATATAGCCGAATAAGACAAAGAGGGACTTGATCATAAGGGTCACGATAGATTCGTTACGTTTTTCGTGTCCCAAAAATCAAAGGAAGGCTGATGGATTAAACCCATGCAACTCGACAATTGCAAACAGCCCTGTGTGAATTCAACAAAAAGGGCCACCCAACTGGGTAGCCCTTCCTAGTATTCGGTAGATCGATTACTTCTTCTTATCAAATTTCGCGTAACGAGTCTTAAATTTATCGATACGACCTGCGGTATCCACCAACTGCATCTTACCCGTGAAGAATGGGTGCGACGTATGGGTGATCTCAAGCTTCACAACCGGATACTCATTGCCATCTTCCCACTTCATCGTTTCTTTGGTAACGGTTGTAGACTTTCCCAGGAAAGCATACTCATTCGACATATCCTTGAAGATTACCGTGCGGTAGTTTTCCGGGTGAATACCTTTTTTCATGATGTTTCGTTTAATTCGGGCGGCAAATATACACCAACGAATCAGTTATACAAGGTTTTTTGCAAACGTAAATAAGAAAAATATCTACCCACGAAAAAGGGAGGTCCGTTGACCTCCCTCCTTTCATACTACTAACCTTAACCAAAACTACTAATTGAAATCTTTCAAGTCGTCCATCAAACGCTTGCGTGCATTGAAAATACGGCTCTTGATGGTTCCCGTAGGCACGCCCATCTCAGAGGCAATCTCGTCGTACTGATATCCTTCGTATGCCATCTGGAAAGGCCTACGAAGCTCTTCGCGTAAACTGCTAACTGCTATCCGTATGTCCTGCTCGTTGATCAACCTGTAAATGTTATTCTCAGCCTGCGAACCCAGTTCGTAGGGAACACTGTCGGCCGACGGACCAAAAATGTTGCGCCCCAATTGCTGCTTTTTGCAATTGTTCAGAAAGATGTTACGCATAATCGTATACAACCATCCTTTGAAGTTCGTACCATCCTCGAAGCGATCTTTATACTTGAGCGCTTTCAGAAACGTATCTTGTATCAAATCTTCAGCATCCTCGACATTGCGGGTGAAGTTGATGGCGAAACCACGCATGATTGGGCGGTTCGTGATAAGCATGTGGTTAAACTCTAGGATACTCATTTTATCGTTGTTTAATTATTTAGGACAAAGATTAAACAAAATCTGCCCCGCTCCAAACTTTTTGTTTAGTTTTTTCTTAAAATTATTAAACAAATAATATTTTTACCTGTATATACTTGATAATCAATTATATAATTAACGTAACCACCTACGTTATTTTTGTTGTTGCGACCTTCGCTCCAAAGAAAATTAGTATTTAAGGTAAGAAAAAAGGGCCTTACAGGCCCTTTACACGAATTTTCAATACGTATTGTTTGACTAAGCAGTCACCGCGTTCAACAATTGACCTAGATCGGAGTATACATTAATAAGTCCGAGCTCCGGTGAACGTGTTCCTTGAATTACTCCACCCGTGAGGTGGAACTCACATTCCGAACCGCTGAACTGTTCCACGAGCTTTCGCAGGTATCCGGGCAAAAGCACAGAAACCGGTTGAGTGGTAAAGAGCGAGATAAACTGAACTTCGCCAATTCGCTGATAGACCTGGTATAAATCCTCAATAGGCACCGACTGTCCTAAATAGATTGTACGGTAACCACGCGAGCGCAGAGCGAAATTCAACATGATGAGCGACAACTCGTGAAACTCAAGCTCAGGTAGGTACAACACAAAGGTCTTTTTATGATGGACGACCAAATCCGGACCCATACGATCGATGTGCGTATACAGCTTTTGACGTATGAGGTTGGAAATGAAGTGTTCCTGGGCGGGACAAATGGCATTCGATAGCCACATTACTCCAATTTGATGCATAAAGGGAGTAAGTACCTGCAGGTAGGTCTGCTCCAGACCCTGAGATGCAATTCTCAGGTCTACAATACTGTTGAACAAAGTCTCGTCAAAGTTCAACATAGCGAGCTTGAGCGTCCCTATCAGCGTGTCGTCATTTTGAGCAGACGTAGCATATTGCTCCACCAGTTTCGTCATCGCGTCTTCCGACATCGAAGCGATTTCGGAGATTTTGTGTCCACGGTTGTTGAGCAGACTTACGTTCAGCAGCGTTTTCAACTCCCGATCCGAATACTTGCGAATGTTGGAGTCAGTGCGTTCTGGCTTGAGCAACCCATAGCGCTGCTCCCAAATGCGAATGGTGTGAGCCTTAATGCCGGTGTAGCTCTCAAGGTCTTTTATGCTGAATTCTTGCATTTGGATGTGTTGTTAATGAATGAGTAACAACAAGAGGCCGATAAAAGTTCAGTTAGGTTTCCAACCTGTTCAAAACAGGGTATGAGCGCACACTGCAATACGCATCGACAAGAAGTTGTAAAACGCCCAAATATCCTATTTTCACGGCATGCTTCGGACCATTGATCTTTCGGCATTAGCGCTCATTCTTTGCATTGTTTTGCAACAAAATCTGAACGCACAAACCTCGCAGGTTCAGTTTATCCATAATAGCTCGGAGCCTGCACTTTCATGTGTGTCGGTTTGGATGAATAATTCGCTTTGGATCGATAGCATCGCTTACCACGAGGCCACAGCGATGGTTACGCTGCCTGCTGCTGACTCTATCGAATGGCAAATACGCAGCGTCGCCGATACCAACGTTTCATATTACTCCTGGATCTCATCGATTGCACCGAATAGCAAAAACATCTTCACCCTGCATGGGCATCTTCAGTCAACCTTTCAGCCCAGCCGACCGCTCGC
>JBJTRD010000159.1:0-2039 GCA_046075945.1 Flavobacteriales bacterium | reverse complement strand
GTTGCGTAGTTCACCCATAAACGTATACATCGAGCATATTTCGGTGGGAAACACCCACTACGATGTAGTACCCGATTTACCGTTGGGGTGGAATGAAAACAATGTGCGCTTTACGTTTTTGAGTTTCAATTTTCGCACAGGATCGGGCACGCAGTATCGCTATCGACTTTCGGGTGTAACTGAAACGTGGGTCGAAACCAATTCGCGCACAGTCGACTTCTGGGCATTGCCGGCCGGCTCGTATGTGTTTGAAGTGTGCGCCATGAACGAAGACGGTGTGTGGGGTGAACCTAGTGTGGCCACGTTTACCATTGCCAGGCACTTCACCGCCACGTGGTGGTTTCGGTTGTTGATGGTGCTGGTGCTTGCGGGAGCTGTCATCGGTGGTTTCACCTTGTTTTACAGAAGTAAGCGCGCGCAATTGATTCAGCGCGCGAAGATGACCGAGTTGCGCCAGCAAGCGTTGAATGCGAACATGAATCCGCATTTTATTTTCAATGCGCTCAATGGCATACAGCACTTCATCAACAGCGATCAGCCCGAGCAGGCCAATGAATTCCTCACCGATTTCTCGCGGCTCATACGCATGAACCTCGAGAACAACCTGGAGGCGCTTGTACCGCTCGAAGACGAGATGGAGCGACTCGAGTTGTATTTGAAACTCGAGAAGCTGCGCTTTGGCGACAAGCTCACGTATAGCATTCATGGGCTGGATGAATTGCAGGCACACGACATTTCGATACCACCGATGCTGTTGCAACCGTATGTGGAGAACGCGGTGATACACGGCATCCTTCCCAAAGAAAAAGGCGGGCACATCGACATAGCATTGCGCGCTATAGGTAAGCACTTCGAGGTAGAGATACGCGACAACGGCATTGGGCTGAAAGCCGCATCCGGCCGCAAGCGCGACGGTCATGAGAGTCTTGCATTGAAAATGAACGAAGAGCGCCTTGCTATTCTGCGCGCCATGACCGGCAGCACGTACAGCATAGCCATCATTGATCGCCGCGAAGAGGTGGTTCCCGCGGAAGGCACATTGGTAAGGTTATTTTTGCCGATGGAGGCGAGTATTGTTTAGGGGCGAGGTGCGAAGTGCGAGGTGCGAGTGAGCGAAAGGCCGCTGCTTTTTTTGATGGGCTAGTTGTGCGCTTGCGTGGGAAGAGGTTTGGTATTGCAGACCCATCCCCGGCCCTTCCCAAAGGGAAGGGAGAGACCTTTTCATACAGTGGAACAAGAGATTGCTGGCGTTCAGACTTCACAAACAAACCTTCATGAGTATGGTCCTCCCTTCCCTTTGGGAAGGCCCGGGGATGGGTCATGCGCCCTTACCTCGCAAAATCGCGCTCACCGAAAGGTGCGGCCCACCGCCCACTCGTCATTCGCCACTTGCCATTATTTTTACGCTTACTAACCAAACACGCCCGTTTGCGAAAACGATCTATGCCCGGTCGATTATGTATCGCAAGATTTGTGGAAACGATAAGATTAACCTATTCAAAAAGAAAATCATGAAAACACTGTTTATTCTTCTCGCGTCGACGTTATTGTTATTAGGCAGCGTTAACGCTCAACAATGGCAGCTGAGAGAGACCATTCCCAATTGGTATGCTGAACCCACTCTAGTATTCTCTTTGGGTAATTATGGCTATTGGGGGTCCATGCAAGGCGATTCGGTGCTTTGGCGTTATGATTCAATGAATGATAGTTGGCAACAAATGAATGATTTGCCCTATCCACATGGTATGATGCCGTTTACTATTAATGATGCGGCTTATTACATGCCAATTGTGAATGGTCAAATTTTCCTCTATCGCTATGAGGAAACTAGCGACACATGGACGGAGATTTCGCAGTTTCCCGGAACACCTCGTCAAGGGAATTTTGTTTTTGTTATTGGCAATAGCGCCTATATGAGTTGCGGAAGAGACTTCACCGGCGAACATCTACAAGATCATTGGGAGTATAATGCAATGGACAATATATGGACCCAACGTGCCGATTTCATTGGCTATCAGCGAACCTTGGGGGGAGCTTTC
>JBJTRD010000158.1:0-13672 GCA_046075945.1 Flavobacteriales bacterium | reverse complement strand
ATTTATGGAAGTTACACCGGACTTGTTATTTCCATTCATACATGGCGTAGCGCAATACAAACTATCAAAAAATGCCGACGCGAGTGAACTTCATGCCCTCGTTGCGGGTTATAACGTTGTAGGATTTATGATACAATCAGATGAAAAGTTGAAAAAAGAAAAGTCGCTGCAACCGATTGCCAAGGCATACAAAAAAGAAAAAATGCAGGTCTATGTTGAATCAGTTCTATCCAAATCCAGTCAGAAGTGAAAAAATTTGACATCCCGGAGCAGTTCAGATCGGCCATTATTGGAGAAATCAAAAATCGACGTAAGTCCGCAGATCCGCGCAAGCAAGATTTTACTCCAAGCGAATTTTCCCTCGGCAACATCACCTTCATTTTTCCCCGGCATTTCGGTTTTTGTTATGGTGTAGAAAACGCCATCGAACGATCCTATAAAGCCATTCGAGAAAACCCGGGTAAGCGAATTTTTCTTCTTAGCCAGATGATTCACAATCCCGCGGTCAACGAAGATTTAGCCGGTTACGGATTACAATTCATTCTGGATACTGAGGGCCGCCAACTCGTGCCGTGGTCGGAGATACACGCGGAAGATGTCGTTATTATCCCTGCCTTCGGAACGACCATAGAAACAGAACAACTCCTGACGGAAAAAGGAGTTGAACTTGCACGATACAATACAACCTGCCCTTTCGTAGAAAAAGTATGGAAACGATCTGCTGAGATTGGTGAGAAAGGGTATACCATTATCATTCACGGAAAATACAAGCACGAAGAAACCCGTGCAACGTTCTCGCATAGCTATCAAAACGCACCATCCATCATCGTGCGCGACATTAAAGAAGCCTCGCTCATTGGAAACTTCATGAATGGAGCAATGGACAAAGATTCCTTCATGGCACATTTCGAGGGCAAGTTTTCTGAAGGGTTCGACCCCTATAAAGACCTGCAGCGCGTAGGAGTTGTCAATCAGACAACCATGCTGGCCACAGAGACACAGGAGATTGCCGATTATTTCAAGCAAGTGATGATGGATAAACACGGCGAACATGTCAAAGACCATTTCGCCGACACTCGCGATACGCTCTGCTACGCCACCAACGACAATCAGCAATCGACTGTAGCCGCACTTTCTTCCGGCGCTGATTTCGCGTTGGTAGTGGGCGGCTACAACAGTTCGAACACATCTCAAATTGTCACCATTCTTTCTCAACGATTTCAGACGTTTTTCATACAAGATGTGAGCGAATTACTTTCCGACCATAGCATTCGTCATTTCAATTACGACCGGCAAGAATTACTGACGTCTGAAAACTGGCTCCCGAAGAAGGAAAATCTTCGCATTCTCATCACAAGCGGTGCATCATGCCCGGATACTGTACTGGAAGAAATCATTGCGCGAATTATTCAATTTCGACCCGGTTCAATAACACCGGCAGAGGCGCTTCAACATTTTATGTCGGGCGAGGCATAACAACTCCTTCCGGAAACGAACAGGAAGGATTAGTTTTGTGCTAATCATTGAAACGCCTGCATGTCGGACATCATCAAATTACTACCGGAGAATATAGCCAATCAAATTGCCGCAGGTGAAGTGGTGCAGCGACCGGCTTCTGTAGTAAAAGAGTTGATGGAAAATTCGATTGATGCGGGAGCCACTTCCATCAAACTTTTTGCGAAAGATGCGGGAAAGACCTTAATCCAACTTACCGACAACGGCAAAGGCATGAGCGCGATCGACGCGCGTCTTTGTTTCGAGCGTCACGCTACATCCAAGATTACGACTTCTGAAGATTTATTTCATATTCAGACCAAAGGATTTCGGGGAGAAGCATTATCAAGTATTGCGGCAGTAGCACAAGTAGAAATGCGCACACGTCAGGAACAAGATGAAGTGGGCACACAGGTAACCATCGAGGCATCGAAAGTGCAAAATCAGGAGCCGGTGCAGTGTCAGGAGGGAACTACTTTTTTTGTAAAAAATCTTTTCTACAATGTTCCTGCGCGCAGGTACTTTCTGAAAAGCGATGCGATTGAACTGCGACACATCATTGACGAATTCCAGCGCATTGCACTCACCCACCCCGAGGTGGAATTTCAATTGACGCACAACGGAGCAGAAGTTTTTATGCTTCCTATAAGCACGCTTCGTCAGCGCATCGTTCATGTATTCGGATCGAAATACAATGAGAAGCTAGTGCCGGTTGAGGAATATACGGATATTGTAGGTGTAACCGGTTTTATTGGAAAACCCGAGACAGCAAAAAAGACACGCGGTGAGCAGTTCTTTTTTGTCAATCGGAGGTTCATCAAAAATACCTACCTGAATCACGCTGTTACGAGCGCGTTTCAAGATTTACTTCCGCAGGGAAATTTCCCATTGTACTTATTGTATTTAGAAATCGATCCGGCGCAAATCGACATCAATATTCATCCTACAAAAACAGAAATCAAATTTCAGGATGAACGCGCAGTGTATGCCATTATTCATGCTGCCGTGCGCCGTGCGCTTGGCAAATTCAGCATAGCGCCTTCCATTGATTTCAATCAGGAAACTTCCATATCTATTTCTCCATTGCGATCCGGGGAGGAAATTCAACCACCCAAAATCGATGTCAATCCATCATTTAATCCATTTGGAACGGAAACGACCACATCCAATCGTTCGCTGAACCTGCGTGGATGGTTCGATCGGAAAGAAAACAGTGCATCGGGCTGGCAAGATTTGATGGAGGTGGCCGCTAAAATTGAGCATCGTGATCAGCAGTCGGCATTGCTTGAGTTAGATGTTCACGACGAGATGCTATGTATTCAGCACAGCCGAAAGTACCTTGTGTGTTCATCCGGTGAGCGCATGCTTATTATCGATCAACAACGGGCCCATCAGCGCATCCGGTTCGAACAATTGCTCTCATCGATGGAAAACGGACAAGCCACTGTTCAACACTGTCTTTTTCCGGAAACAATTGAGCTCACGGCTACTCAATCGGCATTGATTAACAGCTATGAAGACGTGTTGCAATCGCTCGGATTTCGCTATGAACGCGCATCCTCCGACACCATACGCCTGGAAGGAATCCCTTCGGAGTGCTCTCATGCGAGTGGAGAGTCCTTATTAATGGACGCACTTGCTGCGCTCGAAAATGACGATGAGCCATCGGTAGCGGCCAACGAAAAACTGTGCTGGAAACTGGCTGCTTCCGGGGGTATACGTTACGGACAGATGCTAACTATGCCTGAAATGGAATCTCTTTTTCAACAGTTGATGCAATGCAATCAACCCTATTACTGGCGTAATCAAAAACCAATCATAGTGCAGTTGGATGCAAACCAACTTACCGCATACTTTAGCTGATTATGTTCAATAGATTACCGGCTGTCACCAAAAATATTCTTCTCGTCAATATTGTATTGTTTCTGGCGTGCCAGGCCTTTCCGATTCTGGATGGGCTCTTGGCAGTATTTTATTTTGACAGCCCGCACTTTCGGCCCTGGCAGGTTATTACACACATGTTCATGCACGGCAGCTTCATGCACATCTTCTTCAATATGTTCGGTGTTTACATGTTTGGAGCCGTGATCGAAAGTTATTGGGGAGGGAAAAAATTCCTGTGGTTTTATATTCTTAGTGGAATAGGTGCATTGGCACTGCATGAGTTTATCGCGTGGCAACAAGTGCATCAGGCCATGCAATCCATTCCATCTTCAATCGTCGAGGGAATTTTAGATGGCACGGTGGAACAGGTAGACACTCGGTATATTGATTCAGCTCAAACCATTTACAACATCATCAATGTGCCACTTGTAGGGGCCTCCGGGTGTCTATTCGGTCTTCTGATGGCGTATGGTTTTATGTTTCCGAATTCCGAGTTGATGCTCATGTTCATTCCATTTCCTGTGAAGGCGAAGTATTTTGTAATTGGCTACGGCGCTATCGAATTGTTGCAGGGCTTGTCGAATCGTTCGGGCGATAACGTTGCCCACTTCGCTCATATCGGAGGAATGATCATGGGATACATCCTGCTTAAGTACTGGCAGAAACAAGGAAAATTGTATTCATAAGAAGAAAATGCGGCCATCATTTTTAGAACGTTTTCGCAAGGGAGATCCCATCATGATGCTCATAGGCATCAACCTGCTTGTTTTCGTTGTCATTCAACTTCATCTGTTAAGGCTCTATGTTACCGGCACCAAAGCATCCTTACCGTGGGGCGAAGATTTAATGCTCGCGGCAAGCTCATCGATGGCGGTAATGGCTCAACGACCGTGGAGTTTGGTAACACACTTGGTGGCGCACATAGAGCCCGGCCATTTCCTGTTCAATATGATTGCGCTTTATAGTATGGGAAAATTAATTACAACCATGATTCTACCGCGTAGAATTTGGTGGGTGTATTTGTTCGGGGGCGTTAGTGGTTATCTATTATTTGTTGTAAGCTTTGCCGAATCCAATGTTCTGAGCGGTGGCAATAACCACTTTATTCTTGGTGCTTCTGCAGCCGTCATGGCGATTGTCACGGCCGCTGCTGTCATTCAACCCCGTCGCGTAGTTTATCTTTTCAATGCCATACGTCTTGAGCTTATGTGGCTCGCCATCCTATTGGCTGTGCTCGACCTGGCAAGTATTCGCCAGAGCTTCAATAGCGGAGGTCACATTGGCCATCTGGGCGGCGCACTTTTCGGACTCGTGTTCGGACTTCTGGAGCGGGCAGGCATCAGAGGATTTGGTGATATTCGAAAATTCCTAAAACACATTACTCAGCGGAATCGTTTGCGGGTTGTGCGCGGTCATAGCCGACCCAAAACCGATGATGAGTTCAATACAGAACGAGCAGCACGTCAAAAAAAAATCGATGAGATTTTGGATAAAATTGGACGTTCCGGTTACGAGAGCCTAAGTCAATCTGAAAAAGACTTTTTGTTCAAACATTCCCAGAAATAACCTTTCATAGCAATAGCTGCCTCTTATTTTTGACCTATGGGCTTGCAGGCAGCTGAAACGAAAAAAAAATCTCGAACCAACTGGTTTGTGCTAACGCTTAACAGCATTGCCTGCCTTGGACTTCTTCTAACCTATGCCGCAGCTGCTTTCTCGCCTTCTGCTATGGGGTATCTCGCTTTGTTCGGACTAGCTTATCCATTTGTGCTTTCCATCAACATATTGTTTATCTTCTTCTGGCTTTTTAAAAAGCGCCGCAACACTCTCCTCTCCTCTGCATTCATTCTGCTTGGATGGAATCATTTCACCGATTTTTTTCAAGTAAGCACAAAAGGAAATGTTGACCCCGAAGCAACGCAGTTAAAAGTACTAACCTACAATGTACACGTATTTGATGTATTCGATAAAAAAGACGGAGCTACAACTCGCGATGCTATCTATGACGTATTGTATCGAGAACAAGCAGATGTAATTTGCTTTCAGGAATTTTATCAGTGCGAAAAAAAGAACTCCTTTCCGACGCGCGATACGTTAGTAAAATTTCTTCCGTCTACGTATTACCATGAGCGCTATACGCATGCTATCAGCGGGCAACAATATTTCGGAGTGGTTACACTTTCGAAATACCCGATCGTTAAAAAAGGATTTGTTCCGTTTTCAACGGACGTAAATAACTTCTGCATTTATATAGACATCGTAAAAGAAGGCGATACTCTTCGCATTTACAATGCGCATTTACAATCTATTCGGTTTAAGCCTGAAGACTATGATTTAGCTAAAGGAAAAACAGAACAAAGCGAAATAGATGATGCAAGCAAACGGATAGCTCGCCGGTTGAAAAACGCCTTCGTAAAGCGCCAGGAGCAAACAGATCGCATTTCAGAGAGTATTCGTGAATGTCAGTACCCTGTAATTCTTTGCGGCGATTTTAACGATCCACCGGTATCTTATACATACTGCACACTAACAGAAAAACTGAAAGACTCATTCAGGGCATGCGGCAATGGCATTGGTAATACTTACATCGGTGCGTTTCCATCTTTCCGCATCGATTACATTTTGCACAGCGAGAAGCTCGAGGCTATCGACTACGAAACACTGCCGGAAAAACTCAGTGATCATCACGCTGTAACGGCAACTTTTCAATGGAGGCCAAAGAAGAAAACCACGTAACTATTTGCGTAGTTTGCTTTTATAAGCAGCAGCTTCCACGAAATACTTTTTGGGAACGTAGAGCATACCGAAGCACTCACCGTCTTCCTTATTCAAATGTTTATGATGCACTTTGTGCGCTTTCCGAATAGCGCGGAAATAGACATTATCCGTTCTGGAAAACCAATCAAAACGCTGATGAATCAGAACGTCGTGAATAAGAAAGTAAGAGATGCCGTATAGTAAAATACCTATGCCTGCATAGAATCTCCAATCGAATTGTGCGATTGAACCAAAGACAATCAGCAGACAACTAGGCACAGCGAAAATCAGAAAGAATGCGTCGTTCTTCTCGAAAAACCTGCCCCGTGGTTGGTGGTGATCTTCATGGAAATACCACATGAGGCCATGCATGACATATTTATGCGTGCACCACGTAATACCCTCCATAAGGAAATAAGTAAGTGCTGTTACACCGAAGCCAATCATGACATACCAATTTTATAGTACTTCAAAACCATTGGCAATGCGATTTTAAACCATTCGGTATAATTAGCAGGATGTAGCTGTACATCGATGTAAACATCGTGCAGCGACATCCATTTCCAATCCTCGACTTCTTCTGAATTGACGACCGGTGAGTCATTGGTAGTTCCAAAAAAGACATGGTCAAATTCATGTTCTACCAAATTATTATCAAGATCTGCCTTGTAAATGAAATCAAATACCTTCACCATTACGCAACTCATCCCCATTTCCTCCATCAATCTGCGGTTGGCTGCCTCCTCGATTGATTCACCATCCATTGGGTGAGAACAACACGTGTTGGTCCAGAGACCAGGACTGTGATACTTCGAGATTGCACGACGCTGGAGAAGAATTTGGCCTTTTCCATTGAACAGAAAAATCGAAAAAGCCCGGTGCAGCAATCCCTGCATGTGAGCTTCCATTTTTTCCATCACACCTACCCGATTATCGTGCTCGTCCACTAATATGACCTCATGCATATTCATGCTTTGAAAGTTAGATCAGGTTGAGGTTGTTTTTTATGTAGCACGACATCAGCAAAGCATATTTACTCGTATTGGGAATTCGAATTCTCTCTTCCATAATACGATGGCTTGGTATTGAACGGATTTTCGCAAACAGTTGTCGATAGTAAACATAGGCAATTAAAACACCCAAACGGGCGTCTTTCGGGAGCATCAAGATTCCTTTGTAGGCCACATCAAAATCTTCCTCTATCTCCTCTTCAATTCTAGCTTTCATTTCCTCATCAAATCGTGCAAAATCGAGTCCCGGGAAATAAGCCCTGCCCAAGCCATTGAAGTCATCTTTCATATCGCGGAGGAAGTTGATCTTCTGGAATGCAGCTCCAAGGCGCATTGCATAAGGGGTCAACTTCGTGTATTGCTCGGCATTACCTTCTGTGAATACTTTCAGACACATCAAACCGACCACCTCTGCTGAACCCAGAATATATGCTTCATATCCGGCTCGATCATATTCCTTTTGCTGGAGGTCCATTTCCATGCTAATCAGAAAGCGATCTACCAGCTCAAAGTCGAACTTGTATTTGTGATAGACTATCTGGAATGCGTGCAGAATTGGGTTGAGCGAAATTCGTTTTTCGATGGCATCCAATGCATCGCGACGAAAATTGCGCATCAGTTCTTCCTTGTTGTATTCATGGAAGGTGTCTACAATTTCATCTGCATAGCGCACGAAACCGTACACCCCATAAATTGGATTTTGAAAGCGCGTGTGCAACAAACGTATGCCTGCACTAAAACTTGTGCTATAGGCCTGCGTTGCGGTCTTACTAGCCTTGAATGCAACAATATCAAATAGTTCTCGCTGGTTGTGAGCCATGGTTGTAATTATCGGTTTTTAAAATACTTCTCTACTTCGTCGGCCACGATTTGCCCGCTGATGAGGCTCGGTGGAACACCGGGGCCCGGCACAGTGAGCTGACCGGTATAAAACAAGTTTTTCACTTTCTTGCTTTTCAATCGGGGCTTCATAATCGCAGTTTGTGTTAGCGTGTTGGCAAGACCATAGGCGTTGCCTTTGAATGCATTATAATCTTGCACAAACTCTTCGTGAGCGTATGAACGCACATATTCAATAGCTGCCTCAAGGTCTTCGCCGGTGTGCTTTTTTATTCGCTCGAGACACATTCTCAGGTATTCCATTCGTTGTTCTTCGGTGCTTGTAAGACCAGTAGCCACCGGAATCAGAATGAACAAATTTTCTTTTCCCTCCGGAGCAACCGATGGATCTGTGGCCGAAGTGCAACACAAGTAAAACAGAGGCTTTTGAGGCCACGCCGGCTCATCATAAATCTCCTCCGCATGTTTATCAAAAGGCTCGTCGAAGAACAGGTTGTGGTGAAGGATACCCTTCACCTTTCTATTCACTCCGATGTAGAACAGCAATGAAGAAGGAGACATCACGCGATTGCTCCAGTATTCATCGCTGTATGATCGATATTCTTTCTGAAGTAGTTTGGACTCGACGTGGTGATAATCGGCAGCAGCTACTACTGCGTCAAATCGTTCGGTTTTACCATCGAACGAAATTGCATGAGCCTCGTTTTGTGTTACATCGATTGCGCTGACGTTGCTAGATGTAATGATACGGACGCCGAGTTCTTGTGCCAATTTTGTCATGGCCTCGGCTATTTTGCACATGCCTCCTTTCGGGTACCAGGTGCCCAGCATGATATCGGCATAGTTCATCATGCTGTACATCGCAGGCGTTTTGGATGGTTTTGCGCCCAGGAAGAGTATCGGGAATTCCAGCAGCTGAATAATCTTAGGGTGCTTGAAATATTTCTTAGCATGACTGGAGAACCCTGAAAAAAGATGGAGTCGAAATGACTCAATCAGTAATCGCGGTTTAGCAAACTCTAGGATATTCAGCGACGGTTTCCAAACGAAATCGGCCATGCTGACATCGTACTTGATTTTAGCCTCTGCCATGAACTGATCGAGCTTTGGACTGGAACCAGGTTCAATTCCTTCGAGCATTTGTTTGAACTCGCCGTAAGCAGCAGGCACGTCGAGTGGCATTCCTTCTTCAAAAAAAACACGGTATGATGGATCCAAACGTTGAAGCGTATAATAGTCGCTCACTTTCTTTCCAAACCGGTTGAAGAATTGCTCGAACACTTCCGGCATCCAATACCAGGAAGGCCCCATATCGAAAGAGTAGCCTTGGTGTCGGAAGGAACGGCCTCGGCCACCTGTTTGATTATTCTTCTCGAGCAGAGTTACCTCAAAACCTTTGTGGGCAAGGGAGCACGCCGAAGCAAGTCCGGCAAATCCGGCACCTATAACGGCAATTTTTTTGTTCATGGCTCGAGCGACGATTGTTTTATAAAAAACGCTGAAAATAAACAATCGGCAGCTTCAATGGTTCAATGACCGAGCTACTTGAACGAGATGAATTAAATCAGCGGATTATTTAACGCGTATGCGCTGGCCGAGCTTGAGCGTACTAGTGGCCTTTATTCGATTCAATTTGCACAAAGCGTCTACGGTTGTACCATTCTTTCGAGCCAAGGCGTACAATGTATCACCTTGCTTTATGACGTGATATTTTGCTTTGGACGACTTGGCGGATTTCGAAGATTTGGATGACTTACTTGACTTAGAAGTTTTGCCCGAAGCAGCGGAAGCAGAAGTCGGCTTGCGAGCTGCAACAGCTTGTGGTGCAATGGCAGCGTTTCCGAAGTGGGAAGGCTTTAATGTGAATGAAGAAGCCAGCAGCGCTTGCGCTGACGGATTCACAACCAAACGAGGGTCGAACGCGCGGCCGAGGTAGCGCAGCTCGAAATGCAAGTGCGAGCCATATGAACGGCCGGTATTTCCACCCAATCCTACAACTTCACCTGCCTCCACGTGATCGCCCGGCAACACATTGCGCTGCGACATATGAGCATATAACGTTTCCAACCCATTGTTGTGACGAATCACTACCACATTGCCATAGGAGGAGTGGAATTGTGAAATACGAACCATGCCTTCGAACGCAGCGTAGACATTGTCGCCTTCCTCTAAATCGATATCCAAGCCTTGGTGCATTCTTCCCCAGCGTGGGCCGAACGGAGATGTCATGATACCAGCCGCAGGATAGTGAAAATCGCATTCAGTGTGGGTAAGTTGAAACTCCAAATCGCCCTCGAATGAACTCAAGTCCATCTGCCGTGCGAACAAATTCTTCGTATCCCAATGGCAGTATGTATCATACGCCGGAATATTCATTATTGAATCCTTGACAGTATTCAGCTTCAACTCAATTTCACCGCCTGAGAACGACGGTTGTACATTCAATTCGTCTTCTGTGGCTCCACCAACGTGAGGGGCTTTGACTTCCTTCGGCGGGGATGAAGGCTCTGTTGCTGCGGTGCCTGTAAGATTCTGCGCAACGAGGCCGACAGAGCCGCACAACAACAGACAGGTGACAGATATGAATTGGGTTAATTTTTTCAAAGCTCGGCAAAAGTAGAAAAACGAGGCAACTAGATGATTTTCAGGTCTGCCTAAGTTCTAAACAAAACGTTAAATTATCGCGGTCGACAATTTACGATAGGGCTAAACAGCTGATTTACATTCACATAAACAAAATCAAACCTCACCTACATTTGCACCAAATAAAGGCATCATGACAACAGACCACTTAGACATTCTTGCGTTCGGTGCGCACCCGGATGATGCCGAAATCAGTTGCGGAGCTACTTTAATTAAAGCAATCGAGCAAGGAAAACGGGTGGGTTTAATTGACCTAACCGAGGGGGAGATGGGCACGCGAGGGAGCAGTGAATTGAGGTTACAGGAGGCGCAAGAAGCTGCTCGTTTGATGGGGGTTCATGCGAGAGAAAATCTTCATTTCCGCGATTGCTTTTTTGTGAACGATGAATGGCACCGCATGCGAATTATCGAGAAAATTCGTCAATACCGGCCATCGATTGTGCTTGTCAACTCTCCTAGCGACCGCCACCCCGATCATGCAAGGGCCTCGGAGCTCGTGCGCGAAGCAGCCTATTATTCCGGTCTTCCAAAAATTGAAACCTCGTTGAACGGTGTTACTCAGGAAGCATGGCGACCATCGTCCGTCTTCATGTACATACAAGATTATTACCTTACCCCATCGTTCGTAGTGGACATTTCCGGTTATTGGGAGAAAAAACTTGAAGTGCTGAGATGCTTCAGCAGTCAATTTTATGACCCCCAATCAAACGAGCCCAACACTCCTATTTCAGGTGAAAAATTCTTCGATTTTCTTCATGGCAAATCACTCAACCTCGGGCGTCAAAGTGGTTTCGAATTGGGCGAAGGATTTATCAGTGATCGCTATCCGGGCGTCCAGTCAATTAGCGACGTTCTTTAGCGATCCTTCCAGGTTTTCATTCCTTGCTTTTTGGGCGACACCGGTGCCAATCTATTCAGAAACGATTCAAACAATGGTTCTGACGGTAATGGGCAAACGTCGGCAGCTATGTGCTGCTCATTATCGAGCATCACTACGTGTGGAATAGACTTCAAATTAAATTTTTCATGCACAAAGGGTTCCGCATTTCCGTAGAGCAATTTCAACGGTAGTTTGAGGTTGCCTTCAAGGTATTTCCGATAACTACTGTAGTCGTCGTCCATGCAAACCGCTATGAATTGAACCCGACCTTTGAATTTCTCTTGCCAGCGTTCCAGCACTTGTATCTCCTTCAACGAGTTTGGACTCCATGTAGCAAAAAAAAGCAGGTAGACAGGCATGCCCTCTGTATCGTCCAGCGTCCATTTCTCCTGATTCTCGTCGGTAAATAAGGTTGGTTGAATTTTCCATCCCGCCCTGCATCGCTTTAGCTGATGAGCTACTGCACCTGCAATTTTCACAACGACTGAATCGTCTGAACGTACTTTACTCAGCAATAAATCGATGGAAGGGCGATCAAATGTTTTATTGAAATAAATCTCCTTCAAGCCGCTCAGGCAGGCCATTTTTCGCAATCGCTCGGAAGCAATCTCTGTTTCCGGAGCCAATGCCTTGCTTAAAACGTCCAGATCGCGGTCCACATTGATGGCCTTTACAATAGCTGCCTGAATTGGGCCCCTTTGTCCAACCAACATATTATGCGCGAACAATTTGAAGCACTCCATAAATGCAGGGTTGTGCACATTCGGCATGATAGACATAAAATAAGTTTCGTAGAAATTCTTCCGGTTCATGCCTGCGAGCAGATACAATTCAGCAATTGAAAAACGCTTATACTCTGCGAGGAAATCGGACCCGATTGAATTGGATTCGGCTGAAGAAACAGAATCATCAAATTGTTTTACGAAACGCTGAAAGTTCTTTACTGAATCAAAGACACTCGAATCGCCGAGTGTGGAGTGGCGATAGAGATCTGAATCTTGTTTTTTTTCGCCCAAATATTTTAAGTACTCCCTTGAACCGCGGTATTCATCCGAAGCAAAGTCATAGAAATGCTCGCTTATGAAGCGGGTATAATCAGAGTTGAATTTTCTAATTTCAATATTCAAATCGGCCGAATTGGGAGTAATGATTTCAAGTGCGACCTCGGTATTGTCGAAACGCCTGAAATCGGATTTAGCAGGCAATGGAAAAACGACTTCGTGTTTGCTGCCCGGCTGGACGAACAGCGGAGCTTCGATGCGTTGAATGTGGAGATAGACACGTCGCGTGGATTCAGGAGAAAACGCGACCTCAAATTGTCCGTTGGCGTCTATTTCAGACTGTGCCAATACCACCCTTTTACCCGACAGTTCATCTTCCAGACCAACTACTGCAAGTATTCTTCCCTCATACCCTTTGGCACTGCCGTTCACAACGCATAGCTGGGCCCCCATTTGCAGAGGCAGAAGTAATATCAAGAGGATTATAATTCTATGAAGCATACACATCGACTACGCTAGGCAAGAACTGAGAAACATCGCCTTTATTTTTGATAATTTCCCGGATGATTGTGCTACTCAGGGAAATCCATTGCGGGTCAGCATACAATAGAACAGTCTCAATACCCGGAAACATTTGCTTATTCATGTGCGCAATGGAGCGTTCGTATTCGAAATCGGCGCCATTTCGAATTCCACGCACGATGTAGCTCGCGTTATTTTTTTTACAGAAATCGATGGTGAGTCCTTCAAAAAATTCTACTCGCACTTGTGGCATGTCGGCAAATGTCTTCTTCACCCAATCGAGGCGAGTGGTTTCTGCAAATAGAGCTGCCTTCGACGTGTTGCGACCCACCGCGACAATCACTTCATCGAAGAGCAATGCTGCCCGGCGCACAATCTCTTCGTGTCCTTTGGTAATGGGGTCGAATGATCCCGGAAAAACTGCCACCTTTTTCATAGCCACAAACGTACAGGAAAAACCGTCAGTTGCCGAAGAAGCTGAAGTTGACGTTGCTGTAGGTTTTTTCAAATTGAAATCCCTCCAACTCAGACAGGTTTGTTCTCTTGCCGTGCTCTATGACAAGCAGACCTTCCGGATTGAGTATTCCCGCATTCAATATTCGTTGAGGTATTTTACTCAGCCCGGGCAAATCGTACGGAGG
>JBJTRD010000157.1:0-4955 GCA_046075945.1 Flavobacteriales bacterium | reverse complement strand
CGATAATTATATCAATGGTGATGCTTGTGGCGATGCCGATTTGAGCAGCGTAGTGAAAAATACCGCTGAGAGTATTCAACGCCTGGCCGTTGGGCATATTCCACCGAATATCCAATTGAACAATGCACAAGGTCAGCCGGTCGATTTGCTCGGTCTGGCTTCAGAGAAGAAATACACCCTGGTCCTTTTCTGGAGCAGCTATTGTGAACATTGTAAAGGGGAGGCTCCCGAGGTAAAGGCTTGCTACAATACATGGAACAAAAAGGGTTTTGAAATCCTGGGTGTATCCATTGACCGCAGCCCGGAGGCATGGAAAGCGGCCATCACTGAGCGGGGTTTCACATTTCCGAATGTATGTGGCATGAAAGATTTTCAATCGCCTGTGGCGAAGGACTATCGCATCACACGCACCCCTGCATTTTTTCTTTTGAACTCGAAGGGTGAAATAGTGTTGAAGCCCAAGAGTATTCGCGAGGTGAATACTTTTCTCGGAAAGAATTTGAAATAGGGCAGGAGTGTCCGAATGAAATAAAAAAGGCCGCAATCAAGCGGCCTTTTTTAATGTGATATTTCCGTGATTACGCCCAGCTGGCAATCTTCTCAGCTTTGTAAGCACCGGCCTCCAGTTTCTCGCGCACTTTCTTGAAACTCTCAATGGTGTAGTTCACATCCTCGAGCGAATGCACTACTGTTGGAATGAGTCGAAGCATGATTACATCTTTCGGCACTACAGGGTAAACCACGATAGAGCAGAAGATGTTGTACGTTTCACGCAGCTCGAGTGTCACGTTGGTTGCCTCGCCAAGTGAGCCTTTCAGGAACACCGGGGTCACAACTGAGTTGGTATGACCGATGTCGAAACCGGCATCTTTCAGTCCATTCTGCAGGGCGCCTGCAATGTGCCACAATTGCGTCTGCAATTCGGGCATCGACCGAAGCATTTCCAACCGCTTGATAGCACCAACAACGATAGGCATAGGTAGTGCTTTAGCGAATGTTTGAGAGCGCATGTTGTAGCGCAGGTATTCGATTACGTGTTCTTCGCTGGCTACGAATGCGCCTACAGTGGCCATTGCTTTTGCGAAGGTTCCGAAATACACATCGATGTCTTTTTGAACACCTTGAGCATCTCCTGCACCGCGTCCGTTTTCACCTATGGAACCGAAGCCATGAGCATCGTCTACAAACAAGCGAAAGCCGTATTCTTTTTTGTATGAAACAATTTCTTTGAGCTTGCCTTGGTCGCCTGCCATGCCGAAAACACCCTCGGTAAGAACCAAAATTCCTCCACCGGTTTTTTCGGTGAGTGTTTTTGCGTGCTTCAGCTGTTTTTCGAAGCTCTCCATGTCGTTGTGCTGGAAAACAAAACGCTTCCCCTGGTGCAAACGAACACCGTCGACCATGCAAGCGTGGCATTCGCTGTCGTACACAATAACATCGTGACGACCCACAAGCGCCTCAATAGCACTCATGCAGCCCTGATAACCATAATTGAGCAGGAAGGCGTCGTCTTTCTGCATGAAAGAAGCGAGTTCCGCTTCGAGTTGTTCGTGATATTTCGTTTGTCCGCTCATCATGCGGGCGCCCATCGGGTAGGCCATGCCCCATTCGGCGGCTGCTTCAGCATCCACTTTTCGGATGTCGGGATGGTTGGCAAGACCGATATAGTTGTTCAAACTCCAGACGAGCACCTTCTTGCCGCGGAAGGTCATGTGAGGTCCGAGTTCACCTTCCAGTTTGGGAAAGGTGAAGTAGCCATGCGATTCTTTTGAATGCTGACCGAGTGGGCCGCGATTCTTGGCAATGCGATCAAAAATGTCCAACGTATTCAGGTTTTAAAATTTCAAAGTCAAAATTATGAAATGGTTACGCTCGTTGTTCAGGGTTCATAGGCAGTTATAAACAGCCGCGGCTTTTACATTTTTTCACGACGCATTCTGACGCGCTCAAGGCTTATGTGACACATTCACTTATTTTCGCGGCCAAAGTCATGAACACACGTCGCTTTTTTAATTCTCTTGTTTTCTTGCTTGCCATCATTTGGCTCCTGCCGGGCTGCAGCGAGTACAACAAAGTATTGAAAAGCACCGATATCAATTACAAGTTTACCAAAGCCAAAGAGTATTACGATAGCACTTCCTACTACAAGGCGTTGCCGATTTTAGAGGAGTTGATTGGTCTTACACGCGGAACTCAATTGGCGGAGGATGTGTATTTCATGTACGCCAAGAGTCACTACGGAGTGAAGGATTTTTATCTGGCTAATTACTACCTCAAGACGTTCACAAAAACATTTGCCAACAGCCCGCGATCCGAAGAATGTCTCTTCCTTGCGGCCGAGTGTAGCTATCAACTTTCTCCTTCTTACTCGCTTGATCAAACCGATACACGCAATGCTGTGGATGAGTATCAATTGTTTCTGGATAAATATCCGGGAAGTCATTTAAAGGATTCTGCCAATCATCAGATAGAGCGCCTTGCCATGAAGCTCGAACGAAAGGCCTACGAAAATGCCTATCAGTTTGCTAAAACACTGAAATACAAAGCTGCGACTTCCGCACTTAAGGACTTTATAAAGGATTATCCCGGATCGATTTACAGAGAGGAGGCTATGTATTTGGTTGTCAAATGTCAGTACATGCTGGCGGAGGGCAGCGTAGAGGAGAAGAAATTGGAAAGAATGCGGACAGTAGGAGAAAATTATCGTACATTCGCGTCCGCTTTTCCGGAAAGTGATTATTTGAGCGAAGCTGAGGGTTACTTCCGAAAAAGTGAGAAGCAAGTAGAGAAACTGAGTTCAACCCCTTCCGCACAATCTAAAAAATGAGTACATACAAGAATTCAACAGCCGCCAAAACTACTGTTACACGCAACACCAGTGAGTTGTACGATAAAGTAGATGGCAATCTTTTCGAAACGATTGTTTTGTTGACTAAGCGTTCAAACCAGATCAGTCGCGAAATGAAGGAAGAGTTGTCGCAAAAACTGGAGGAATTTGGAAGCAATAGCGACAATTTGGAAGAAGTATTCGAGAACCGTGAGCAGATTGAAATCAGCCGTCACTACGAGCGTTTGCCAAAGCCGCATAGCATTGCAGTGCAAGAGTTGATGGATGGTGCAATTCACTACCGTTACCCGGAAGAAGTAAAAAACAGCTAATTCTTTTAGCAGATTCATATTGGAAAGATGGCCGAATGCCATCTTTCTTCATTTAGAGACCAAATGCTCCAGGGAAAGAAAATAATCGTGGGTGTATCGGGTAGTATTGCTGCATACAAGGCGGCCTACCTGGTGCGATTGCTCGTGCAGGCCGGAGCCGAAGTGCGCGTGATGCTTACTAATGGCGCCCTTGAGTTTGTGACGCCGCTCACATTTTCTACACTCAGCAAAAATCCGGTCCACTCCGATTTCACCGAAAATAAAGAAAGTGGCGTGTGGGTGAATCATGTCGATATGGCCTTGTGGGCTGATATGATGATACTGGCGCCCTTGACCGCGAACACACTCAGTAAAATGGCTCATGGTCAATGCGATAGTTTTTACATGGCAGTCTATATGAGTGCCCGATGCCCGGTGTTTTTTGCACCCGCCATGGACCACGACATGTTTTTGCATGGAGCAACAGTTGAGAATATCGAGAAACTAGTTTCATTCGGACATCACCTGCTGGAGCCGGGTGAAGGCGAACTGGCGAGCGGACTCATCGGAAAAGGCCGCATGGTCGAGCCCGAGGAAATTGTGCAGGGCGTAGTGTCTGCTTTGACAGCGAATAGTCCGCTGCATGGAAAGCACTTTCTGGTCACGGCCGGGCCTACCTATGAAGCAATTGATCCCGTTCGTTTCATCGGCAATCATTCAACCGGTAAAATGGGTTTTGCGCTCGCAGAAGCACTCGCGAACATGGGGGCTCGCATCACATTGGTGGCCGGGCCATGCCAACTGCAAATACATCACCCGCTGGTGCACCGAGTGGATGTGACAACAGCAACCGAGATGCTCGATGCCTGCCTGCCCATTTTTGAGCGGACTGATGGCGCCGTGTTGGCTGCAGCCGTTGCTGATTATATGCCCGAGGAAACCTTGGAACAGAAACTCAAAAAGAGTGATGAGAAATGGTCGCTATCGTTGGTTAAAACCCCCGACATTGCCATGGCACTGGGTGCGCTCAAGCGCGATGGCCAATGTCTTGTCGGATTCGCACTTGAAACGAACAATGAAGCCAGCAACGCGACTCAAAAGTTGGAGCGAAAAAAGTTGGATTTGATTGTGTTGAATAGTTTGCGCGATGCGGGTGCGGGCTTTGGAACCGACACCAATAAAATCACCTTAATTTGGCGCGACAATAAATCGCTTGAATTCGGGTTGAAGCCCAAGTCGCAAGTGGCCGTTGATATTGCACACGCGATTGTAGAATGGATGAACACATGAAAAAAGGAATACTTACTTCTATATTCATAATTTTTTGCGCTTTCGTTGCATCTGCGCAAGAGTTAAACGCGACGGTGAATGTTTTGATTCCTCAGCAAGTAATGTCGCCACCGGAGCTTTTCAATACGATGAAAAGCACCATTACCGAGTTTTTGAATGGAAGAAAATGGTCGAAGGACACCTGGCAAACCAACGAGCGCATTCAATGTACTTTTCAGATTACCATTGAACAGCAAGTCGACCAACGTTCGTTCAAGGGCAGTTTGCAGGTTACCAGTGGCAGGCCGGTATATAATTCCGATTACAAGACTTCGGTGCTGAATATTAACGACCGCGATTTTGAGTTCGTGTTTCAGGAGAATACCATGATACAATGGAGCAACGACCAGCATCGCGACAATTTGAGCAGTGTATTGGCATTTTATGCGAATCTTATTTTGGCGATGGACTATGATACGTTTGCAATGGAAGGTGGTACTGATTATTACCTAACGTGTCAAACCATCATCAATAATGCTCAAAATGCG
>JBJTRD010000156.1:0-4490 GCA_046075945.1 Flavobacteriales bacterium | reverse complement strand
CATTTTCTCCGCAAAACGATCTTCGTCCACAAAGGGAGCCATCAACTTATTGCTGCGTATGTATGCCGCAATTTCCTGCAAGGTTTCAAAATCATTCAGCTCACCATTTTCGATCGTTAACCGAATGACGCTTTCTATTTTATCCGAGGGTAATTCCAGTGCGTTCGTAAGCATAGCCCTGAACTGTACATTGGCGGTGGCAATGCCCTTCAGATGGCGATCCTGAATAAATGTTTGACCAAAATTTTCAAACTCCGTAAATACCTTATCGATGTGAATGCCATTCAAATCGGCCAGAACGTTCATGCGATAGGCCGTTGAACTTATGGGGGCCAGCACCAATTGCGCATTCAAACGTCCGCCGGCTGAGTTGAATGAAACAGGATCTACCAGCAACTTTCCTTGGTCCAGCAAAGCCAAGCCTTTTACATCCAGCGCTTCGAATTTTCTAAATACGAACTTGCCAATAGCGCAATTCAATTTAAAATCGAGTTGCGGAGGAAAAAGCAACTCGTAGTCGGAGTCAGTAGAAGTGGAGGTTTCTTCTTCTACCAAGTTTGTAAAATCGATGGTATTGCTTTTCAACTCACCGTCAAGGTACACGCGCGCATGAGGTTCAAACAAATAGGGAATCACATTGCTCAACGTGCCTTTCAGCACAAAATCGCCTCCATTGACGACTCCCGAAAACTCTTTAATGACAGCATTTTGCTTATCAAATGCAAAATCAGCTTTCATATCGCTGAATATCCGGTTTGAATTTTTCATTTTCAAACTTGCTCCTGTAATACTGGCATTTCCGGTTGCCAGAATATCTTTCCAGTTGTACGTTGAATCTTCCTTCACATAGAGTAACGTGCCGTTTAGCGAGGCTTCTGCTGTGACATCGCCTTCACACATTTCAATTTTTTCGATATCGAAAAAGTCGCGTATATCCTTTAACTGCATTTGTGCAGACACATTCAAATTGAGTTGTGGCTTTTCAAAACCAACTATGCTCCCCGAAGCATTCAGCTTACTTCCATCGAGTGAACAAGAAAACGACTTCAGCCTAATTTGATCCTTCTTCGCGCCGCGTACATAGTAAAAATTCGTTGCAATATCTTCGAGGGCAACACCCTCCTCTTTCAGTTTCAACGTGCCGTCGTCTACACTCAGTTCAACCTCGACCATGACAGGCTCCTTTTCATTGACCCGACTAATTTTTCCCTTTGCGCTGAATTCACCTGTGGCTATATAATCGCTGAACGATTTTCGAACACCGCGGGGCAATACAGCCAGCGCCTCTTCCATTTGTTGCTCGCTTGCTTCCGCGTAAAATTCAAGAGCACCGTCGCCAAAATTGGTGAATGAGCCTTGGACTGTAAGCGCCAATTCACCGCAGGTTATTTCGCTTCTCGCAAATGTGAAGTTTCCATTGTCCAAATCCGCTGTCATTGCAACCTCACCGGAAAGGAGGCGCTTCTCCAGATAGACATCGCCCTTGCTTGTAATCTGCTGGACCATTGCATCTGCATCGAGAGCGATATCCATTTTTTGCTTCGAAAAAATTCCACTGCCTGTAAGCTGAATGGCCAGCATGTCGAGTAAAAAATCTGACGGTTCATTTCGATATACAACTCGGGTGTCTGTGAGCGCAATTTCATCGAGCTCTATTTCAAAGTTGGAAGTATCGGCCTCGGTTTCTTTCCAAACTTCCCAATTGTTTTCTCCTGCAGCATTTACCGATAAATTAAGATTCCCTCCACTTACTTCTACTTCATCGACCCGATACGAGCCGCGAAAGATGTCCCACAAATTGAACTTCAGATAAAGTGCATCGGCGTGCAAAAGCGTATCCGCATGCTCGCCTTTCTCCTGCACATAAATATTGGATAATTCTACAGAGGCATTGGGAAAGGTTTTCCAGAATACCAGCCCAACATCTTCGACCTCCAGCTGTGTAGTAATTTGTGTTTTCAGTTTCTTCATGGCGAAAACACCAATCTCATCTTCATAAAAACGCAACACAATGAATACAGACAGAAAGACCAGGAGCAATAGCCCGAGGATTATCCAGCCTATGCGTTTCAAGTGTTTCAAATTGAGCGGATGAACTTCCTTGTGAAAGTATAACCGGTTGATACAGGCTTTATTTCAAGGCGTTCAACATTCTCACATTGGAATGTTAACTGATGCCGGCCGCTTTCATCATGGCATTATCGGCAAAACGACGCACAAGCATCCGCACCAACAGCGACGAAAAAAGAACGCCCACAAGCACAACTGTAATGACAATGCCCGTTACATCGAGCCAGTTTACAAGGACTGGATAACTCTCGACTGCGCCGCCCGTCATCGCAATGAAACCAAATTCCTGCTGCCCGAAGCATAAGAGCAGTCCGACTATCAACCCCGATAGCGCACCAATCAGATTAATGAGAATTCCTTCGTAGATAAAAATGCGCTGGATACCCCGTGTGTCAATACCCATCGAATTGAGCGTGAAAATGTCGTGCTTCTTTTCTATGATGAGCATTGTAAGCGATGCAATAATGTTGAAACAACCAATCAAAAAGATGAAGAGCAAAATGAAAAACGTGGCCCATTTCTCACTTGCATTGGTTTTATAAATGAGCGCGTTTTTTTCTTCCCGGGTGATCGTGCGCGCAGAATTGCCCAGTCGGTTTTGAATGGCATTTCGGATTTCTTCCACATTTGCAGATTCCGAAGTGAATACATCGACAGAAGAAATCGCATCTTCCAATCCGAAGAGGCTGCGGGCAAAATCCAGTGGAATCAAAATATACTTCGCATCCAGTTCAGCATTGATAGCAAACACTCCGCTGACAGCTATGTTTTCGAGGTTGAATGCTTCCTCCTTGAACTCGGAGATTCGTCTGCCGCGAATGGGTGCCGCAATTTCCATAACGGTCGGAGCATAATCGCGCAGAGGCATGTTCAACTCCATTTGAATGCCTGAACCCACCACCGCGAGTGGCAATGAATCTATGTTCAGGAGAAATGATCCATCGACAACAGCAGAATCTATCGGAGAAAAATCAGCATAATTCTCCTCTACTCCCTTCACGGTTGCAATGGCATAACGGTTTTCATGCGAAAGGCGCACATCTTCTTCAATAACCCTGCTGATGCCCTGAACACCCTCAATAGCAAGAATTGCATCTTGCTGAATGAGGGAGTCCGGTAAAAATTTTCCTTCAACCGGCAGAATCGTGAGCGGCGCGTCAACATTGGAAAAGATTTCCTTGACTAATTCATCAATGCCATTGAAAGCACTCATTACTGTAATCATAGCGGCTGTGATGAACGCCACAACAACCATCGAAATACCGGAAATAAAATTGATGATACCTCTCGATTTACGCGCAAACAGATGACGGCGTGCTATGTAGAATGCGACATTCACGATTACCCTTTCTTAAGCAGGCGGTCGATTTCTTCGAAATAATCGAGTGAGTCGTCGATGTAAAAACTGAGCTCCGGAATTTTTCGAATCTGCTTACCGACCTCTCCCGCCAACAACTTTCTGAGGTGGGCCTTTTTTTCATTGACCACCTCAATACCATGTTCCTTTTTTTCAGTTGGGAAGAAACTGAGATATGACTTGGCCACACCGAGGTCGGGCGATACCCGCACTTGCGTTACCGTTATCATCATACCCTCAAATAGGGTATGCATGTTTTGCTGAAATAACGTGGAAAGCTCGCGCTTTAGCAAGGCTGAAACTTTATCTAAACGTACACTCGACATACCACAAAAATACCACGCGCGACAACATTCGCAGCGCGCACCACTAAAATCCACTTTTCTTCTGTTGATTTGCGTCATGAATTCAGTGATTGTACGAGAAGGGCAACCCGCTGATGTGCCGCAGGTGATGGCCCTGGTGCGCGAGCTAGCGCTGTATGAAAAAGCACCACATGAAGTAACCAACACCGAAGCCAGGATGCTACAAGATGGTTTCGGTGATCAACCCGCCTTCGGGCTATTCGTTGCCGAACTCGAAGGCGCTATTGTCGGTATCGCGCTGTATTACATTCGATACTCCACCTGGAAAGGCAAAATGCTCTACCTCGAAGATATTGTCGTGCAGGAAGCTCAACGTGGTAAAGGTATCGGAGCAAAGCTATTTGAGGCCTGCCTGAAACGTTGCGTTCAACAGGACTACGCCGGCATGACCTGGCAGGTCCTCGACTGGAATGAGCCGGCGTTGAATTTCTATGGCAAATACAATTGCGCGCTGGATGGTGAATGGGTGAATGGCAAATTGTTGTTGGATCAAATTCAAGCCATGAACTTGACATAATTCGGATACATTCGCATTCGTATGGGGCAACATTCTATGATCCATGTTTTCAAATTTGGCGGCGCCAGCGTAAAAGATGCCGCAGCCGTGCGCAACATGACGGAAATTGTGCGCAATCATGCAAACAGTCCGTTGATTGTTGTTGTGAGCGCCATGGGTAAAACCACCAATGCCATTGAGC
>JBJTRD010000155.1:0-5452 GCA_046075945.1 Flavobacteriales bacterium | reverse complement strand
TTCCTGGCCATCATGCGTGATAGGGACCATGTATTTAAAATACTCGGTGTAGTCGCCTTGTGGGTAATCGCCCTTCCTCTGAGAAACCCCCTCCAGAAAACACCAGATTAATTGGGCCGCCAAATGAGATGTATGCCCGGCGAGATCCATCACAGGGTCAACTTCAAAAATACCGAACGATGTTAACTTATCGCTCATGCCGGCATAACGACACAACTGGGCTGCCTCGTCGCCGTAAAAGCCATTCGGTCCGGCATGCGTAGTTCCCGGTGCTTCACCCATACGAATTGCACTCATATCGAATGAAAGTATATCCGCATTGCGAATGATGGGCTCGCTTCGGTGAATGGCCGATTGTATATCACCCAAACGATTGGCATCAAAATACATATTGCCCATGAGCTCAAGTAAGTCGCTTTCTACCAAATACCGTTGATGGCCGATGTTGCTGTAATTGAAAAGATAGTTCGGCTTATGCAGCACAACCTTATTGAGATAATTCTTTGAGTGAATATCGCCGTCACTTTTCCCAAAATCGAGGCGATAGTCAACAGTCACCAAATTAACCGTTTGCTCCATATACTCATAGGCCTGATACATGGCATAAGTCAAATCTTGCGTACCACCTAAAACAACAGGAACAATTCCCTGACGAATCAACACTTCACACGTTTTATTCAAAGCATAATAGGTGTCACTTAACTCATTGCCAGCCCGGATGTTGCCAAGGTCTATGACGGGCAGATTTCCATCAAACCAGTGTAGCCTGTAGAGATATCTGCGAATGGCATCCGGTGCTTCGGCCGATCCACACTCACTCGCCGCACCGCGATTATCGCAAACACCCAAAATAGCGACCTTCATGCCTTCTAGTTCGGATGAGTCTCCATCAAAAAAGCGAACATGTTTCTCGACATGCGATGGCAATGACGGAGACGACATTCCATCACGAAAGTCACTCCGTGTCAAAAAAACCGAAATATCCATGGTGCGAAAATGCAGCTCATCTGTAATCTGAAGAAGCGCATTTCGAGCGGTTCCAAACGATGGATTGTTGAAATGCGATTCTTACTTCTTCGGCGATTTCTTCGCGGGTCCTTTCTTGGCTGCAGCTTTTTTGGGTGCTGCCTTCTTGGTAGCCGCCGGTTTTCTGGCTGCCGCCTTTTTGCGGGCCGATGGATTGGCCTCCTGCTCTGTAATCGCAGCAAGCACTTCGGGCAAACTAATGGTCTTAGCGTCTGCACCTTTTGGAAGCTTGAAGTTATCCTTATTTCGCTTGATGTAAGGTCCGAAGCGCCCCTGAATAATTTGAATTTCCGGGCGCTCTTCAAATTTCTGTATCAAGGCAGCATTGACGCCATTGACCTTGTCCTCGATGAGTTTGATGGCCCTGTCCAACTCGATAGTAAACGGATCATCGCCTTCCTTCACGCGCAAGGAGGCATACAGGCTACCCCATTTTACAAACGGACCAAAACGACCAAAGGCAGCGGTTACAGGCTGTCCTTGATATTCGCCCACTAAACGAGGCAAATCGAAAAGTTTAAGCGCTTCTTCCAGGGTGATGGTTCCAATACTCTGCCCTGCGCGAAGGGAAGCAAATTTCTTGTCTTCATCTTCACTTCCTCCCAACTGCACAACCGGACCGAAACGAGCTATGCGCGCGATAACCGGCTTTCCACTTTTCGGATCGGTGCCCAGCTCACGCTCACCCGATTGGCGTGACGCGTTCTCGATGGTATGCGCTACGTTTTCGTGGAAGGGTTTGTAGAACTTCTTCATCATGTCTTGCCATGGCAATTTGCCCTCGGCAATTTCATCGAACTCCTGCTCTACGTTGGCCGTGAAAGCATAGTCGAGAATAGTAGGAAACTGATCCACAAGAAAATCATTTACCACCATGCCGATATCGGTTGGAAACAACTTGGATTTTTCCGCACCCGTAAATTCATTGGCAGCAGAAGCGGCGATGATTCCATTTTTTAGTACCAACACCTCATAGTTTCTTGGAGTTCCCTCTTTGTCCTTTTTCTCAATGTATTCTCGCTGTTGAATGGTTGAAATAGTTGGCGCGTAGGTAGAAGGGCGTCCAATGCCCAACTCCTCCAAACGCTTTACCAGCGCAGCTTCTGAGTATCGCGATGGCTTTTGGGTAAAGCGTTGGGTAGCGGTGATATCCATCAAGCTCAACACCTGGCCAATCGTGAGCGGGGGCAACATGCCGCTTCCACCATCTTCCGATTCTTCATCGTCGGTTCCTTCCGCATACACTTTCAGGAATCCGTCAAACTTTACAACCTCTCCTTTCGCCAACAACACATCTTCCATGGTGCTTATGCCCACTGTGGCAGTTGTTTTTTCCAGCTCGGCATCGGCCATCTGAGAGGCCAATGTGCGCTTCCAGATCAAATCGTATAAACGCTGTTCGTCGCGCTCTCCTTCTATTTGGTGGGCGCTCATTTCTGTAGGGCGAATCGCCTCGTGAGCCTCCTGTGCGCCCTTGCTCTTGTTGGTGTATTGTCGTGTTTTAGAGTAGCGCTCACCATACGAACGTGTAATCTCGTTCTTAGCTGCATCGAGCGCGAAATCGGATAGATTCACGCTGTCTGTTCTCATGTAGGTAATCTTACCGCTTTCGTACAATCGCTGCGCAACCACCATGGTTCTCGAAACACTGAAGCCAAGTTTGCGACTGGCCTCCTGCTGCAACGTAGATGTTGTGAAAGGAGCAGCCGGGGTTCGTTTGGCCGGTTTCGTATCCATGTGTGTGATACTGAAGCTGGCGCCGTTGGCCCTTTGCAAAAACGCTTGTGCTTCTTCTCCATCTTTCAACTTACGACTCAAGTCGGCCTTGAGCACCGCACTGCCTAAATCGAAGCTACCGCGAACATTATAAAACGAGGAAGCCGCAAACTTTTCAATTTCACGCTCGCGTTCTACGATAATACGCACCGCTACACTCTGCACCCGTCCGGCACTAAGCCCGGCCTTTACTTTTTTCCAAAGCACGGGTGAAAGTTCAAAACCCACCAGACGATCGAGCACACGGCGCGCCTGCTGCGCGTTTACCAGATCGATGTCGATTGTGCGTGGTTTAGCAATCGCATCCTGGATTGCCTTTTTGGTGATTTCATGAAAAACAATCCGCTTGGTTTGCTTAACGTCCAATCCGAGCGCTTCAGCAAGATGCCAGGAAATAGCTTCTCCCTCGCGGTCCTCATCCGTCGCCAACCAAACATCCTCGGCTTTACTCGCCAACTTTTTCAATTCACGAATTACGTCCTCCTTATCGGGCGAGACTACATACACCGGGTTGAAGCCCTTTTCAATGTCAATTGCTACATCGTTCTTCGGCAAATCACGCACGTGGCCATAGCTGCTTTTCACTACAAAATCTTTCCCGAGGTATCCTTCAATGGTCTTGGCTTTTGCCGGTGACTCAACGATGACAAGGTTTTTACTCATATGCGCAATTGTTTTAGTAGGCCGTTTTAAAACCGTTTCAGACTTCGTCGCGGCGTATTTTAAAAGCGGCAAATGTATGCGATGAAAAAACTGCCGAACCAAATCGGCGTGAAATCGCTATCTTCGCGCACCTTTTAAAACACTGATTTTCAAAACAGCCATACACTGTGGAAGAAAAAACAATCGATGAAACCCGTCAGGGAGAATACCTCATGCTGGATGCAGAGGTCAATTCAAACAAGAAACAGCGCAAACTCCTGCTCGAGAGTTACGGCTGCCAGATGAATTTTTCGGACAGCGAAATCGTTGCCAGCATTCTTGCAAAAGAAGGCTTTAGCACCACGCGCGACCCCGAAGAAGCCGACGTAGTGTTGCTGAATACCTGCGCCATTCGCGACAATGCGGAACAGCGTATTCGAGGCCGCCTCGATTATTTGCGCTCGGTGAAAAAGCGCAAACCCGAAATGCAGATCGGCGTGCTGGGCTGCATGGCCGAGCGCCTCCGTGAAAAACTGCTCGATGAAGAAAAGCTGGTTGATATGGTGGTAGGCCCCGATGCCTATCGCGACCTACCCAACCTAATCGATAAAGTGGATGAAGGGCAAAAAGCAGTGAACGTATTGCTAAGCCGCGAAGAGACGTACGCTGAAATTACACCCGTGCGTTTGAACAGCAATGGAATCACTGCTTTCATATCCATCATGCGAGGGTGCGACAACATGTGCTCGTTTTGCGTGGTACCCTTCACCCGTGGACGTGAGCGAAGCCGCGACCCACAGACCATTGTGAACGAAGCCCGCGACCTCTTCAACCAAGGCTATCGTGAAGTAACGCTATTGGGACAAAATGTGGATTCATACAAGTGGAACATCAACAACAAAGGAGAAATTCTGGATAATTCAAAACCCACTGTAAACTTTGCGCAATTGCTCGAATTAGTGGCGCTGGTGAGTCCCGATTTGCGCATCCGATATTCTACTTCTCATCCAAAAGACATGACCGATGAAGTATTGCATGTGATGGCGAAGTACGACAACATTTGCAAATACATCCACCTTCCCGTTCAAAGTGGTAACAGCGATGTTCTAAAACGCATGAACCGCGGATACACGCGTGAATGGTACCTGGAACGCATCGCTTCTATTCGCCGCATCATGCCCGACTGTGCTATTAGCACCGATGTGATTACCGGATTCTGTGGTGAAACGGAAAGTGAGCACCAGGATACCCTTTCGTTGATGGAGCAAGTGCGTTACGAAATGGCGTTCATGTTCAAATATTCGGAGCGACCCAAGACCTTGGCCGAACGGAAATTCGAAGACGACGTTCCCGATGAAGTAAAAGGCCGAAGACTGCAGGAAGTAATCGCGCTTCAAATGCAAGGTGCCGCCGAGCGCACCAAACAGCACGTAGGCAACGTTCAACGTGTATTAATTGAAGGCACCAGCAAGAAATCGGAAGAACATCTGCAAGGCAGAAACTCCCAAAACATAGTAGTAGTTTTCCCAAAAACAATGGAGTGTCAGCCGGGTGACTATGCCGATGTGCTTGCCACAGACTGCACATCGGTGACACTAATAGGCGAACTGACAAATGTTTATCCCAGAAAAACAGAACCAGTAAAATCTTTGTAAACATCCATGGACATAAGGGCTGTAAAACAACGATTCGAAATCATAGGCAATGCGCCCATGCTCAACCGCGCGCTCGACATTGCTGTGCAAGTAGCGCCCACCAACATGTCGGTTCTCATCAATGGTGAGAGTGGCACAGGGAAAGAAAATATTCCGAAAATCATTCATGCATACAGTGCCCGCAAACACGCGCCCTACATCGCAGTGAACTGTGGTGCCATTCCTGAAGGAACGATCGACAGCGAATTGTTTGGTCATGAGAAAGGCTCTTTTACCGGTGCAACCGATGCGCGCAAGGGATATTTTGAAGAGGCAAATGGCGGAACCATATTTCTGGATGAGGTAGCTGAGCT